>JBCBJE010000387.1:0-5713 GCA_038523735.1 Cyanobacteria bacterium J06626_18
GACCGTACACAATGGGAGTCGCTTCTTTCAGAAACTATCGAGAAGAATTTATCAAAGCGCGAACTGCAGAGTCGAGTCAAAGAGCTAAAAGAGGCTGTAAAACCTAAGGCAAGATCAGGGAAGGCCGATAAGGTGATCGAACGCATGAGTGTACTGCATAAACGCACTAAAGCTGCCTCTTTTTGGAAAGACAAGGATGCGGTTAGGAAGCTGGAGGAGAAAATTGCCGAGCTAGAAAACTTGCTGGAGGTGCTCGACAATTAAAAGCTGTGGACGAAACTGCACTGCAAGCGTGCTGGCCTGCTTTCGTTGGCTTTATTGAGTCGTAGACCCTGGTCAACTGTTGATTCGGTGCCGTCGTAGAACCGGTACTACGAGTGAAAAATAGCAGGTGCCAGGATGGACGCTTACCTCAATGTCAGAAGCTGATTGGCTTTCTGGCAGCCCGCTGAAAATATAGCGAATATCGGATAGTATTTGAGTGAGATAAGAACCCATGTATTAACGGCCTTGAGGTTGGCAAGCCCCGCTATCTGGACGATTGGGGTCGCCGTAGCCATTGGTTGCTCCGGTGGACTCTGAAAACGTTGCCCCAGTCACCTGGTGCCAGCGAGGGGATTACTTTGGAGCGACCAGCGGAAGGGCGATCGCCACAGGAGGAATGATGCCTCAGGAAATTGCTACCACACCCAACAACCAGGAGGCGTTGGCTGAACTCAGCCGCCTGCTGCGATTTTCCGAGGGTGAGTTTGCGCTGATTGTGGCAGTGTGTGATGCCAGCGGGCAGCGTCAGGATCTGGTGGAGCCTTTGCGCCAGCAGTGCGGCGTCCCGTTTGACGAAATGACACTTCTCCCGTCCAGCACAACGCTGTTCACCCCGCTCCGCAACTATGTCAGTGATTCGTCGCCAGCAGCCCTTATGGTGTATGGCCTCGATGAGGTGGCCGACCTTAAGCCGGTCTTGGTCGCTACGAACCAGGTCCGCGAAGAGTTTCGTAAATTGCCGTTTCCTCTGGTACTGTGGTTGACCGACAACGGGCTGAAGCAGATGATTCGCACGGCACCTGACTTCTACAACTGGGCAAACGTGGTGACTTTTGAAGCTCGCCCGAATCTTCTGGATGATGTCGAAACCTCAGGGCAGGGTTGAGCAGCGTTGGGAGCGATCGTTGAGCCGGTGGCTTTAAAGAACCAGAAGCAGCCCGAACGCGATCGTGATGATGGCGATCAGGCCGAGGTTGATGAAGGACTGGTGCCGGATGGTTGCCGCCTGTTGTTGGATTGTGTGCTGAGCCTGTTCTAGCGCGACATGAGTGACTACAAGTTCGGCTTGTAAATGCAGGAGTTGTCTTTGGGTTGGACCGTTGTTAGATGTGGTGAGCGGGATGGGCATGACCTGCCCTCTAGGAAATGCCCACCAATGGCTCTCATGCAGGAACGGCTCACTAAAGCCATGCTGTTGGCAGAAGGTCTCGACTGCTGCGGGAATCGATGGTTCTGCGGGGATCGAAGAAGGGCTCATGGGATATTGCCAGGGGGCTTTTGGGGAAAGGGCGATCGCGTTTGGGTGTATTGTATTGCCGCGATCGCCGGTTGTGGGCATGAGGGTGTCTCCTCAGAGCGAGTCGGTTTCGATGGGGCTTGGTGTGGTTTTAAGCTGATGGATGGTGGCTTGTGAGCCTTCAGCGTTAGCCTCGAAGTGGCGTTTGAGGCGGTCGGCCTGGTCCTGGGAGAGGGGTTCAATGACAACATGAGGGATGAGTTTTCTTGGTTAAAAGCTCGACTGCCCAGCCTTTGGACAAACCGTTATTTCGTTGCCACCGTTGGCGGGGCACCCATTGAAGTTGTCAAGCAGTACATCGAGAACCAAAAATGGGTGGCTGAAAGCAAATGACTCGCGGTGGCGCTCGTTTTGTCTATATAAGGGATGTGCGCCTTTCCTCCCCATGTCTAAAGTCAGGGGCTCCCAGGCCCTTCCCTTACCAACCCTGGATCTTCGGTGGGTTCAAGGCTTTGGGCAAAGTCAACTTTCCAGCGTTCGCGTACCAGGCTTGCGGAGGGCGTTGCGGGGTCAGGTGTGTTCATGTCTCCCCTATCGCATGTATTCAGGGGCTTCGTAGAGCCACTGCCCGCGAAGCACTTCAAACCCGGCCTGCTTAATGTCTTGGCAGACCCGGTCAAAGTTGCCGTGCAGTTTCTCCCGTCGTTCCTGCGTTGCGGGTGAGCTGTCTGGGAGGCTGAGATGAACGGTGTTGGTTTCAAGCAGCAGCATTGAGCTGCAAGCCAGGTGCTCAAGCGGATATGCGGTGCCGGTGGCACCCGGCACGAGGGCAGAGAGCGCTGCTATAAAAGAGACCCCCGCAACGTCGTGAGTCGAGTCGCGATCGCCGACGAGGGTGCTGATTTCGGCATGGACGGAGGTTGTCCCCTTCGTCTTGAGATAGGCGAGGAGGTTTTCATAATCTACGAAGCTTAGATACAAAGCAGTCATTAATTGAACTCCTACGGTATGGACTAGGGGGATAGTTGAGGGAGTAGGGATAGGGATGTCGCGATCGCGGTGTAGGCGAGGGCGGCTTGTAGGGCAGTCAGGAGGATGGTAGAAAGTTTCATGGGGCGCTTCCCGTGCTAGGAGCACTGTTCTGTATGGTTGTCGGTCGGCTTGGATTAATCACCACCAGCTCCGAGGCCGCGCCGGGAATAGTCTCCACGGTTTGAGCAATGAGACTCAGGTCAGCGCTACCGCCAAGGGTGAGGTGTTGTTGAGTGCGAACGTCGGCGACCAGCAGCTTGCCATCGGGCGCGATCGCAAGCAAGCCGATGGTGAGACCTGTCAATGCTTGGGGGAGTTCATCGTCGGTGGGCAACACGATAACCTCGTAGTCGCGTCGTTCGTACTCAGCGGCGAGTAGGTCGAGCCGCCATCGTTCGAGTTTGCTGTGAAAGGTTTTGTTCATGACAGTCAGGGTGGGGATTACCGATAGGGCAGAGTTTCCGCTCGTTTTTCCAGCGCTTAAATTGGGCTTCCAGAATGCGGGCTTCTGCCTCTGTGGAGCAGCGCCAGAGGCAGGCGATATCAAAAGTGAAGCGGTTTTTTTAAGTAGAGAGGTTGCGGGCATCTCTATGTCAAGCCTCCAAGTAATAGCTGACCTGTCCCTTCATGTTTTCGGCGGCAATACGGGCGTGAAACAAAGACGATATGAATGCATCATACTAAATTCTGAGTATAGTGTAGTCGTATCGTCAGTATTATGAATACGTAAAGGCTGTGTTATGCTGACATTCGATAAGGGCGCATTCGTGTTGGAGGTGCCATGCAGACAAAGCGCTACACTGAGGTGTCTGAATTATGAAAATTGCTGTGCAAGTCCCTAAAAACAGGCAGTCCAGACTCAGTGATGACGTATGGCTAGCGGCTGAAGCGATGGCGCGCTATGTTGGCTCGACTTCGCCTAGAGATGGTCTGGAGCGAGGTTTTATGAGCTACGTGCTCGATCTGGCTGAAGCGAATTCCAAATTTGCTGCGATTTGGGAGTCCGTGAAAGAGGAGGGCATTCAGGATGGATAGGGCTAAGCGATCGGTCGTTGCCATTGGCGAACTGGAAATCGAAGGCTTCCAGATGCCAGACGGGAGCTATCGGATGAGCCAGACTCAGGCAGCTGAAATCGTTGGATTGTCGGAGCGAAACGCCCGCGATTTTTTGCGCTCTAGCGCCATCAAACGCTTGCTGGGCGAAGGTTATACGCCCGCGATAACGGAGGTGGAGATTGATGCTTCCGAGCAAAGCCGTGGACAGAGTCGGATCAATGCCTTGCCGCTTGAAATCGTCACAGCGTATTGGGTCTGGCAATGCTTCCGAGGGAACAAGCAAGCGATCGCCTTAGTCATGGCGTTAGCCACCGAAGCGTTAGATCGCCGCTTCGATGCTGCTTTCGGGGTGACTCGGAGTGAGGCAGAATATGACGAGCGGTTCAGCGATCGCGTGGGGCGATTGCAGCGCGATTTGGCGACGCTCTCCGAAGCGTATGCGGAACCTGATCTGCTGAGGGAGGAAAACGACCGACTCCGGGACCAGCTTCGGCAGAATGGGATCGAGCCATGGTCGATTGCAAGCGGTGACTCGGATGCCTGAACGGAACCAACGAATGGGTGAAGGGAGAGGCGATCGCTAAAAGGAGTGAACGTGTGTACTATAAAAGCGTCTCACTGATTGAATTCATCTTAAGCACAGATGGCTGAGAGCAAAATTGAATGGTGTCGCTATACCTGGAATAGTTGGTACATCTGCACGAAGATGACCTATACCGACGTAGAGGCAGGGCTGGATATTGGCCATGCCTGCGATCATTGCTATGCGGAGTCTTGGTCAAAACGCTCGGGATTGGGTGAATGGGGTGGCGAACGCAAACATACGAGTCCCTCCATCTGGAAGGCTCCTTTGAAGTGGAATGCTGAAGCCGGTCGGACGGGGATACGGGATCGCGTCTTTTGGGGAAGCCTGATGGATGTGGCGGATATCGAAGTGTCGCAACCGTGGCGCGAGGACGCGATCGCCCTCGTGAACCAATGCCCGAATCTCGATTGGATGATGCTGACCAAGCGGCTACTGCCCCATCCAGAGCTGGGAATCACCCCGGAGCGTCTGCTGGAGATGTTTGCTTCCTGGCGCGAACAGTGGCCCGAGCATGTTTGGTTTGGTCATACACTCGCCAATCAGCAGGAAGCCGATTTGACCCTGGACGCGATCGCTCAGATTCCGGCTCCCATTCGCTTCATTTCCCACGAACCGTTTCTAGGGCCAATTGATTATTCCGATTATGGTTCTGTGCTTGATTTGGTGATTTTGGGGGGTGAATCGGGCGGCAAAGCTCGGGTTTGCGACCTGGATGCGATGGCCGCGACGATTGCCTCTTGCCGAGCGGCAGGCATCCAGGTTTTCATCAAACAATTAGGAGCGAAGCCGATGTATCACCACCACCCTCTCACGCTCAAAAGCCGCAAGGGAGGGAATATGGATGAGTGGCCTGTCGAGTTTCAAGTGCGAGCGATGCCAGCTGCAACTGAAGTCTGAATGCTGTGCCATCGTCGTCGTTCATTAACATTGGCAGTGGCCTTGATATCAGGCTAATTAGTACTTTTAAGTACGACAATAGTGACCGTTGGGGTTGAAAGTTGTGATATGGCTGAATACAACGGTCAGCTGCTTCCTGAATCGCCTTCTAAGGTGACTTTGGAACAACAGTTAGCTTTACTTGACTGGCATCCAGTGTTTACGGGCCGATGCCCGGAGTGCGAGATGCCTATCCGTTCAAAAGAGTTGCCACGAGCGCACTGGGCTTGTGAGGATTGTAATTGGAGCGATGATTCGCTGTCGTGGCCTATTTCTGGGAGCGCATTCTAAGAGTTCCTCCGCGATCGCCTACTTGTCGTGTCCCCTATTTTTTGTCACACGACAGCCGATAGTCACTCAGCCGGAGTCCACTTGAAGCCAGGGTGAATGTCCTTGAGTTGTTGTAGCTGTGGCTGTAGTGATTGGGCGGGCACCGAGAGCTTTTGGGATAGCTCCAGGATGTTGTTAGCAAAGTCGGTAGCGGTGGCGATGTGAGTGCTGAGGGGGATCGTGTCTTTAAGGTTTGATCAGCGTTGGCTTGATCCAGGTGAGTTTACGTTGTCGGCGACCTGCACCCATCGCTTGGTTGCGCCAGTGCCCCC
>JBCBJE010000388.1:0-5685 GCA_038523735.1 Cyanobacteria bacterium J06626_18
ATGTTAGCTGTTCTGTCTCCACGCTAGACCCCGCAATGGTTTAGCTTGCTTAACCTACACAGGAAACTACTCCTATGTCTGCTGAGTCTCAACGTCCGCCTGGTGCTCCTCGCGTCCCCCCCCCTCCACCACCTGGTAGACCGGCTGCGGCTTCTGGTCGCTCAGCACCCCCACCCCCACCGGGTCGTCGTGGGGCACCACCGCCGCCACCTGCCGCTGTCAAGCGCAGCCGTCTGAGCCTGGAAAAAATTGTTCGGGAGGCTTTTGACAAGGGATTTTCTGACGTTCATTTGGGCGTGGGAGAAGTTCCCCGCTTTCGCGATCGGGGTCAGATTTCAACCACTGACTACCCCGTTATCACAGAAGCCATGTTTTATGGCTGGCTCGAGGAAGTTCTCAAACCGGAAGAAATTCAGCGGTTTAAGCAAAAGCTGGACTATGACGGAGCAGCTCAGTTTGAATTTTCGCGCGTCCGGATCAACATCTTTGATACGCTCCTGGGTCCAGCCTTGGTGATCCGATTGATCCCCAACAAAATTCTGACATTAGAGCAGCTGAACCTGCCCCCCGTGTTGCGGGATGTCTGCCATTACCAGAAAGGTTTGGTGCTGGTGACCGGCCCCACTGGATCGGGTAAATCCACCACGTTGGCAGCTATGATGGATTATGTCAATAAAGAGATGCCTAAAAACATCATCACTATTGAGGATCCGATTGAATTTGTTCACGCGAGTCAAAAATCGCTGATCAAGCAGCGGGAAGTCGGTCGCCACACACTTGAGTTTGCGAACGCGCTGAAAGCATCGCTGCGGGAAGATCCTGATGTCATCCTCATTGGTGAAATGCGGGACCAAGAGACCGTTAATACCGCTCTGAAAGCAGCGCAGACCGGTCACCTCGTCATGGGAACACTGCACACCAATAGCGCCGTCAAAACCGTTGAACGAATTCTCAATATGTATGAGCCTGAACAGCAGGCTCCGGTACGGGTTTCCATTGCTGAATCGTTGGTAGCAGTCGTAGCTCAAGGACTCTGTCGAACGACAGATGGAAAGCGAGCTGCGTTTCATGAAATCCTGATCAACACCGATGCCATCAAGGACTACATCATGCGTGGAGATTTGGATGAAGTAGAAGCCCTGCTGCCCAAATGTACCTTTGACGGTATGTGTACGATGAATCAATCACTGTACGCCTTGTATGAAGCTGGACGCATCACTGAAGAAACTGCTTTAGAGATGTCGCCTCGACAGAATGAGATGGCGCAAATGCTGAGAGGTCGAGTCTAGTTATCGTGTCCAGCGCTGGTTCGTTGTCGACGATCGCCCCTCAGTCGTTCAAAGGCATTGCTGTCTTTACGCCGGGGGGCGACCTTGTTTATTGTCGCGATCCCCAAAAGCAAGCCCAGTGGCATCTCAATTTGTGCGCTGCGTTACAGGAGCATTTGGGGCTTGTAGAATCGCCTCACTTTTTGGTGCCTAGCTTCACCGCTACCGTCGATTGTTGGGTAGATGAAACAACCCAAACCCAACAAGTTGTTGCTGAAGCTTATCCCTTGGTTCATCGGTATCAAGGCTTGCTAAACGCTCTATTTGCTTTAGATGCAATTGAATGGAAGCAGCTGACTCCACGTCAAGAGCACCGCAGTCTTTCAGTTCTGCACACATACGCAGCGCGTTTTCCGCAGCTTTGGGAAAACCATCAACTCGTTCTGGATATCTCACCTCAGGCTGCAGCTTCCACCGACGCTGAACCCTCGCAGCTCACCCAAACATCAACCCAAGGTCCTGTCCTCAGGCTTTTTGTATCGGGGCATTCAGCCTTAACCGAGCAAATTCTGAAGACACTGCAGGAGGTTTTAGAAAGTTCACGCTATCGCCCTTACACCCTGCAAATGATTGACGTTTCCAAGCATCCAGAACAAGCAGAAGCCGATCAGATTTCTGCTACACCGACACTAATCCGGATATGGCCGCAGCCAACGCGGCGCTTGGTAGGAGAACTTGATAATCCCAGAGCTATCTTAAGTCTGCTGAGTGATTCGCAAGGCTAAACGTATAGATGAGGGGAATAGGGGAAGGGAGAACAGGGAAAGGGAAAAGGGAGTTATACCTGCTGCCGATATGTAGCTACGGCTTGCTTTAAACGATTGGGTAGCCATGTGTCGTATTGCGGGTAGATCGGTAATCTAGGTCGAAGTTCCCAACCTGATTGCGCTAGGAGCACTTTCAAATCAGCCGCGGTGGGGTGGGGATAATCTGGGTTGACTTCATCAACCGGACCAAGCCCCCCAAAGTCACGGGCACCATTGGCGATCGCCCTTAGAACATACGTTTGAGAAGGCACCAAGTTAGGCGGAATTTGCAACGTAATCTCAGCCGGCAAATGAGATCTTGCCGTGGCAGCAAAGCTCGCGAGCTGCTCAGCGGGGAAACATTTGCCCATCGCCACCTGTGAGCTGCCCGTCTGGTGCGGCTGGAGAATAACCTCCTGAATGTGGCCCCATCGGTCATGGCAGGCAGCGATCGCCTTCAGGGTCTCAATGCGGTCAGCCTTTGATTCGCCAATCCCAAGCAAAAGCCCAGTTGTAAAGGGAACCCCCAGTTCACCTGCCTGCTCTAGCTGCTGCAGACGGACCTCTGGCAGTTTGCTGGGTGCGTGGCGATGGACGCCTGCCAAAAGCGCCGGGGTTATCTGCTCGACCATCAATCCCATCGACACATTGACTTGTTGAAGTTGAGCCATTTCCGCTCGACTCAGCGGTCCAGCATTGGTGTGGGGCAGCAAACCCATGCTAAGAGCCAAGTCACAAATAGCATAGATGTGCTGCAGCCAGGCAACTCGGCGATCGCTGCGAGGATGAACCTCACCACTCAGAACTAGAATTTCGATGACGCCCTGTAGTTTTGCCGCCTGCAGTCTTTGTTCAACCTCCCTTAAGGACATCCACACATCCTCGCCAGGATTCTTGCGGAAGTTACAGTAGTGGCATCGATTGAAGCACTCGTAGGTGGGAACTATTGTCAGCGCTGGGCTGTAGGTAACACAATCAGCCTTCACAATTGGTTGAGAACTCAGTCCAGAAACAGAATACCTATCAACATATTCGTGCAGATCGCCAAACATCGCACCTGGAGATATCACGTCTATACATGTCGCATCTAGTTCTTCCCTTCCTTTTTTCCCTTCCCCAAAATCAAAACTGGCAATAACTCGCTCAGCGTCCTCTTTAACAATTTCTGGGAACGGTGTAACGGTATGCTATAAACGCAGACTGAACGATTAGGGTAGGTGAGAGATGACTCAGGCAGCCGCGATCGCTCCCGTATCAGACCTGAAAGATCCTCAGTATTATTTCAATCGAGAGCTCAGTTGGTTGGAGTTTAATGATCGTGTCCTTCACGAAGCGATCGATCCCCGTACTCCCCTTCTAGAGCGCCTGAAGTTCACAGCCATCTTTAGCTCCAACTTAGATGAGTTTTTCATGGTGCGGATTTCTGGTCTGATACGACAAATCAAAGCTGACGTTCACGCTAAAACGAGCGATGGGCTCACCCCTAATGAAGTCTTAGAAGCTGTCCGCCGACATCTCAAGCCCAAATTACAGGAACAGCACACACTGTTTCAGAAAACGCTGCGTCCTCAGCTGCAAGAACACGACGTCTTTCTATTAGACTATCTAGACCTCAGTGATGAGCAGGCAGAATGGTTGCGAGCCCATTTTGAAAGTCAAATTTTTCCGGTTCTAACCCCGCTAAGTATTGATCCAGCTCACCCCTTTCCTCGCTTGTCTAACCTGAGCCTCAATTTGGTTGCCGTGGTCAGGAATCCGGAAACCAAAATCCAGAAGTTTGCTCGGGTCAAGATTCCTAATAATCTCCCTCGGTTTATCGAGTTTCCTAAAGACCTCAGAACCCATGGTGATGAACCGCAGATATGGGTCGGCATTGCGCTAGAGGAGGTCATTGCCAATCACCTAAATTATCTTTTCCCCGGCATGGAAGTAACCGAGCATCACCTGTTTCGGATTACTCGTGATGCTGACTTTCCTGTCCTAGAAGATGAGTCAGATGATTTGCTACTTTCAATTGAAGAGGAAATCAGCAAACGCCGCCTGGAGGGATTTGTCTGCCGCCTGGAAGTTGAAAAAGCCATGCCAGAGACACTGCGCCAGGGTTTGATCCAAGAACTCCACGTCGATGAAGCAGACATTTATGAGCTCGAAGGGGTTTTGAATCTAAAGGACCTCTTTTTCTTCCTATCGATGCCCTTGCCAGAGTTGAAAGATCACCCCTGGACAGCCGTCGTTCCGCCGCGTTTAAAGGGAGTAGAGCGGGGTGAAGAGAGTATCTTCAGCGCCATTCGCAAAGCTGATATTCTTATGCATCACCCCTATGAAGCCTTTTCTACCTCAGTACAAACATTCATCGCCCAAGCAGCCAAAGACCCCCATGTACTAGCCATCAAACTGACGCTTTACCGCACATCGGGGGATTCACCCATTGTGCAATCGCTGATTACTGCCGCAGAAAATGGTAAGCAGGTCGTTGCCTTAGTCGAACTCAAAGCTCGTTTTGATGAGCAAAACAACATCATTTGGGCCCGTAAGCTAGAGGATGCTGGCGTTCATGTCGTTTACGGTGTCGTTGGTTTAAAGACCCATACCAAAACAACACTCGTAGTACGGCAAGAAGGCAATCGCATTCGCCGTTATGTCCATATTGGAACTGGCAACTATAATCCCAAAACCTCGAACCTCTACACCGACTTGGGGCTACTCAGCTGCCGGGAAGATTTGGTGTCTGACCTCACCGACCTGTTCAATTTTCTTACTGGTTATTCTCGTCAGGCTAACTACCGCAAACTTTTGGTGGCCCCCCTTACTCTGCGCCAGCGTATGTTAGAGCTTATCCGCAGAGAAATCGAGCATGCCAAGAACGGCAATCAGGGTCGGATCATTGCCAAAATGAACTCCCTCGTCGATGCCGAAATGATTCACACACTCTACGAAGCATCGCAGGCAGGCGTCGAAGTTGATCTCATTATTCGCGGCATCTGCTGTCTGCGGCCCGGCGTTCCTGGCGTGAGCGATCGCATTCGCGTCATCAGCATCATTGGCCGCTTCCTAGAGCACGCTCGCATTTTCTGCTTTGCCAATAATGGTGCCGAAGAAATCTACATCGGCAGCGCCGACTGGATGCCCCGTAACTTAGATCGGCGCGTCGAAGCAGTTACCCCCGTCGAAGATCCCACCCTGATGCAAGAACTCAAAGATATCTTGGACATTATGCTGACGGACAATCGTCAAGCCTGGGAGCTTGCCGCCGATGGCGTTTTCACTCAGCGCACCCCCGGTGAGGCAGGTGATGTTCGGAGTACTCATGAGGTGATGATGCAGCGGACTTTGATGCGCGATCGTAGCGACACTATCGACGACATTGCCTAGGCGATAGCGCTAGCATCACTTGTTTAGATAACCTGTAGCAACGTGCAAAACCGCTCGGCGTTATTTCCCACTTGCGATCTTTCCAGTACTGCATCCCGATTTTTTGCAGTACGCGCTCCGATGCAATATTGAGTGGGTCTAATTGGGTCTACTGCTGCAACAATTGGGTTGAAGCTAAGCTCATTCACCGCATGGGAGAGCAAGACCCGAGCACTCTCCGTGGCATATCCCTGGCCCCA
>JBCBJE010000389.1:0-5683 GCA_038523735.1 Cyanobacteria bacterium J06626_18
AGCTGGCAAAGAAGTCAGGAGCATAGATGAACGCCTCTGTTTCATCCCAACTGTCCGTTCCTTGAGGATGGCTGTCGAACTCAAAGCCTCCCGAGACGCCGCCATCTGGTTGCTGCAACTGCTTATAGAGCTGCATACCCCACATTGCCTCATTGAGCACATCAGGAATGTCGTCGTTGGACTCAGGAATATTGAGTTCGTAATTGCTGTAGTAGGCAGGATTCGAGTTATACAGATCCACGAGCGAGTCAATGATGGAAATATGCTCCACCTTCGTGTCGTAGTCACCGGCGTCGAACCAGCCGCCACTCAGTTCAATTGGATTGCTGCGATCGGCAGTCTTAGGCAGCACGTCAAACTCTTTGCCACTCACGAAGTCAAACGTAAAGTCAGCTTCGGAAACGCTGCTTTGGTAGTACTTGATTTGCGTATTTGCCGGACGGGCGAAGTCGGTGTAAGGCTCTTCCAACTCGACGAAGGCCCGGTGAACATAGAGACCTTCAGCCGACAGGTCCAGCATGTCCTCCCAAACACCATCGCGGATTTCAAATCCTAGTGACTTACCGATGCCATCTACTTCAATGCGGTAGCTACCCGCTTTAGTGACGTTACTGAAATCAATGCTGTAAACATCGGTGCCTGCAAAGGTATCGTCAGCCGCGTCCAGCTCGATGGTGCCGGAGTACACCGACTTACCAGTGGCCTCATCGATGATGTCGAACTGGGTACCAGGTTGGTAATCCACACCGCCTGCTGCTTCGTTCATCCAGCTAGAGAGCTTGGCAATCTTATTAGTACTCTCGATGTCGTAGACGCGGGCGTTGTGAATCGCTAGCGAAACGGTGTCTTCCGGGGTAAAGGTAACATCATCGAGGGCATCATTCTTGAATCGCACCGTGTAGTCTTGAGAATCATCCAAGTCCTGCGGTAGCTCAACGTGATAGTAGTGGTCGAGGATGAACTTACTAGCTTTCTTAGCTGCATCAGCAACTTTAGATTTGCGATGGACTGCAGTCGGCTGAATAACCGTGCCGTCAGCCATAACAACTTCGATGTCGCTGGCCTTCAGATTGGTATCGAAGGACTCATTCACAATATGGGTGCTGAGTCGAGCCTCATCCACTAGCTCATTTTGCTGAACCTTCAGCAAGATAGTGTCACTAGAGGCCATCCCCACATGGACATCAGGCTTGCCGCGCTCATCAAAGCTACCGTTGTAGACTTCCTCCAGCGCATCCAGATCCTTCGTTCTAGCTTTACGCCACAGGCTGCTACCCGGTTCTAAATCACCTCCCGAACCTCCACTCGATCCGCCACCAGGGCCGGGATCCGGTTCTGGCTCAGGTGTAGGTGTGGGTTCCGGTTCGGGGGTAGGTGTTGGGTCGGGCGTCGGATCGGGCTTAGGATCCGGTTTGGGGTCGGGCGTCGGATCGGGTGTTGGATCGGGCGTCGGGTCGGGTGTTGGCCCGCCACTGGAACCGGGTGTGACGACATCCGTAACTGAGTAATCGAGGTCAACCGTCCCTAATGCCGTACCTTTGGCCCCCTTCTGGCTGTAGGCCGTTGCCTTAATCGTGAATCCACCTTCCTCAGGTGCCTCACCGAAGAAGTTCCCAGCAGCATTATCCCCAAACAATGCATAGGGGGCGGTGCCCTCGGTGCGATTGCCTGCACTTGATTCCAGCCGAACGCTCTGAACACTGCCAGCATCTGGGTGATCGGGATTGATCACCGCTTTGATATTAAAGTTGCCAACATCCAGGCTATTGAAGTCGACTTCGCTAATGCTGGATAGGTCTTCAAAACCTTCGATGACGGTATCAGTATCAGCGTCAATCAGCGATAGCGTTATTAACGCTCCATCCGTGCTTGAACCCGGATCAGGCGTGGGATCGGGATCAGGATCAGGATCGGGGTCCGGATTGGGATTCGGAACCGGGTCGGGTTTGGGCGGCGGATTGGATGACGATTCCAAAGACGGTGGATATTCCTCAAAGAACGCCTTAGCATCGAGAGGATCCCCCGACTCATTGCCCGTGATGACATAGAAATGCATGCCAGCATCGGACGGATCGTTCTGCTTGTTCCGAGGATTATTCACCTGATTCATCAGGTCACGGGCTTCCTGAAGCAGCGGATCAGATGTATTGTTTAGCCAATTCCACTGTGAGCTCTGGAAACCTTCGCCATCGGTTTTGCCGTTCTGGTCGGCCATCTTAACCCGATTGACTGCGGGGAAGTCCTTGGCAATGTCATCCCAGGTCCGGGCTTCAGTCACTCCCGGACGAGAAATCACGTCACGGTTTTCATTCCAACGTCCGTGGGAGAGCATTGTGAGGTTGCCACGGTTCTCAGGACTGACCTGTTCGAGAGCCCGGTAGGTCGCTTCCATGGGGCCACCTTCCAGAATCAGGACCTTCTTGCCAGAGTCAAGAATATCGACTAGGGCATCGGTTGCAGCCTGGGTGTTGGCCTGATAGTCATAGGTGTCGATCCCGAGCTTCTCGGCGAAAGCGGCACTATCTCGCATCGCGTCCGTTTGGAACTCACCATTCTTCTCCGATAGGTTGTTGTTGTAGAAGATGGTGGACTTATCGGCCAAACCAGCGCTGTTCAGGAGTGACGCCGCGATCGGCAGGGCTGAAACGTCGTCCTTATCTTGGCTGTTGCCGTCGAAGTGAGAGACGACGTGGTCAAATTGCTCGATGGATACTTGCTCGAACTTGGTATCCCCAGCCGAAGGATTGGGTTCAATATCGGGTCCAGAACCTTCTGAAGGCTCCGGCTGAGTTGTGGGTTCGGCAGGCTCCTCAGCGGAAGGCTCTTCCGGTGCGGGCTCGGGCTCCGGTGTCGGCTCGGGCTCGGGCTCCGGTGTCGGCTCTTCGGCTACAGGCTCTTCGACCGGAGGCTCCGCAGGTTCTTCAACCGGAGGTTCAGCCGGTTCAGTCGGTTCCTCGACCGGCTCCTCGGGCGCAGGCTCCTCAACTGGCTCTTCAGGTGCGGGTTCTTCAGCCACTGGTTCTTCCGCTGGAGGCTCAGGCTGTGGTTCCGGTTCGGGTTCCGGTGCGGGTTCCGGTGCGGGCTCGGGCTCCGGTGTCGGCTCCTCAGCTACTGGCTTCTCGGGTACGGGGCCGGGCTTAGGACCCGGTTTTGTCGGCTCAGAAGGTTGTTCGGATGTGGGTTCTTCGGGTGCGGCGGGTTCTTCAGCAGAAGGTCCAGCACCGGGGTCAGGCGATGTGGGAGGCGCTGAAGTTGCTCCATCGACAACGGCAAATGATAGCTCCGTCTTACCGACAACGATGCCATTGCCGCCTTTCTTGCTACGAGCAATGACCTCAAGGTCAAAGTCGCCTGTGCTTAGAGCTTTGCCATAGAAGTTGCCGTTGTGGTCGCCAAACAGGGCATAAGGCGGCTTGCTCTCGGTCTTAGTGCCAAGGCTAGACTTGAAAGTAACGCTTTGGACCTTGTCGGCATCGGGGTGCGCCGGATTGATGTTCGCAAGGATGCTGAACTGCGAAAGGTTCAGGCCCTCGAGGTTAAGTTCATTTAGCGAAGTAAAGTTTTTGTATCCTGCGACGGGCTTGTTCGTTTTGGCGTTGACCAGTGTGAAGGTAATCAAAGACGGGTCAGCTGAATCTGATTGTGATCCCGCTTCGTTCTCGGCAACTACTGGCCCAGAACCCTGGTCAGCACCTGCTGTTGGTTGCGTCACTGGCTCCGAGTCTGGCTCGGGGGAGGGTTCTGGGGTTGGTGTAGGTGCGGCAGGCTGCTCAACTGGTGTCTTGGATTTAGGAGCAGCGGTCTCAACACCATCGCCGATCGCAAGATTCAGGTCAGTCATTGCGATCGCATCACCTTTGCCCCCTTTAACGGTATAAGCAGTAACTTTAAGATTCAGCGCGTCCATATCCATGGCTTTGCCAAAGAATTTCTCGCCATGGTTACCGAACATTGCATAGGGAGGTTGGTTCTCAACTCGGCTGCCGAGGTCAGATTCAAAAACAATGCTTTTAATTTGTGCTGCATCGGGATGGTTCTGATTCACCTCCGCAATGATGTTGAACTTCGCGAAGTTCAACTGGTTGGTATCAATCCCTGCCATGCTAGCTAGGTCGGTATACTCCTCGACCACAGCATTCGTTTCAGCGTTGACCAGCTTGAAGGTCAGAAGGGACTGGGTTTTGTCTAAATTTTGAAATGAGTTTGTCATGGCGTTAGACGTTTGCGTAGCCATCGAAGAGAAACCTTCCTAACGTGTCAGCAGAACGAACCGAATCGACATAGAAATTACGTCTAGGGCGCAAATTACTCAGGCAACCGGTAGGCAAACAGCAAACTTTTGAGGGCATCTGCGTTTGCGGGGCTAAACATGGTGAAAACCTGAGGATTTGGGGAATTAGACGAGCAAAGTCGGGTCGACATCGCCAACATTCGCGATGTCGCCTACTCAAATTCGCCAAAGCGTGAAAATCGATAGATGCCGTTGCTCCCATCCACTGCCGTCCTGAGCGACGATGGATTTTGGAGCTTTCCTACAGAGCAGTGCCTGGACAACAGGACTGACTGACTCGGTATAAGCTAAAGCGGGCTGTTACAGTCATTGCCGCTAAACGAGAAATCATACTCCCAAGGAGAGGTAGTAACCCTTTATGAACAAGGAGTGATGGTTTTTTGTTTGACATTGAGATTGACAAGCTTATACATAGATAAACTTCACTGGGCAAATTCCTGTAGGGCTCACATACGGCCAAAACGTTACAAAGGAGGATATTGCTCAGGGGAAGGCACCTTTGCCGAAAACCTCTGGAATTTACTTGCGCTACATAGATGACTCTACACAGATTGACAAGTTTACCAAGGAGTCAGCTTAGGACTTTAGGAGGATAAACCCCGACAGAAACGAAGACGTTCTGCAAACAGCAGCGCACCCAGAACAACCTGGGAAAGTTATTGCCGCACTTCCCGAACCCTGACCAGATAGGCTCAAGGCTCTTAAATTGAACGGACGATTTCAGTATCTTCAGGAAATCCCGTAGATTCTGCATCCACCAAATCTTTCTGAGCTCAACGTATGTTTGGACTAGTAAACGGTTGCACCTTTTGCGGCAAAGACCCTAATCGAGAAAGATGGCAGATGCGACGGCACTTACATGCTGTAGTTGGATTTGCTACAACAGCTACCGAGGACAGTATATGCCTGTTTTCATATCTGTCCCGTAAAGACGTTAACAAGTTAATGCAAAGCTATTAAGAAGCATAACGTTGAAATTACGTAAATTGTTGCGTGCTCCTGTATCCGGGCGGCTAGGCATAATCAATACTTAAGGGAAATTGATTTCATACATTCTTTAAGCTTATATCTCAACTCAGCCACTTTTTATATATGGCGATCGCCTATGTGCCAATTTTCAAAGTGGTCATATTCTTCTTCCCACAGGGCTTTGGCTCAATGATGGTTTGAAATCCATGCAATCATTGACTAATTTTATTAATCACTTGAAAAATTTTTGACATATCGGTCTAGAACAGCGCCAAAAGTGCGGGTAACAGATGAAGTATCAATTTTTATACTGAGTTGGATTTGTGCATTGCTAGTCTGTACGTTACCGCCTTCCGATAACATCCTGTATATCGACGGGTCTATTATCCCTGGCATCTACACGAACAATGAAGCAATACCTGG
>JBCBJE010000390.1:0-5679 GCA_038523735.1 Cyanobacteria bacterium J06626_18
GAATCGCGTTTCAGAACATTTCAACCGTATTGAAACTATCAACGGTATTTCAAGGGTTTTAGACGCTTAGAATGTTCTGAATTCAAATCATCTGCAGTTGTCTAGACTTCGACTCTGTTGACAAATTGATAAATATTGAAATGATAGAAGTATCACGAATCTATTAGAGACAAAATTTGGCGTTATGACGTAGCGGGAATGTTGGGGGGTTATTCCCTTTCTAAGGCCAGGTTTCAGGCTTGGTGGCTTAGCTACGCCTAATTGTCTCTAGTCATAAGAAACAATCATTCTTGAAATGGCAGAGATGCTTGGGTTCTCATTTGACGCAATTTGCACAGGCATCTGTACTAGCGAACATGTTCCAGATGCCATGGTGACCCCTTTGCCGTTCCTTCGAAGGGATTTAGGAGCAAGATCATGATGAATTTAGGGCATACCAGAGTTGCCGCTCTAGGATTAGCATTATTCACACTCAGCTGTGCTTCGCAAGCTAATCAGCAGTCAGAACCCATCAAGATTGATGGGTCGAGTACGGTTTTTCCCATTACGGAGGCGATCGCTGACGCTTACAGTGGCCAGCCCAATGCCGTTCAGGTGGATGTCAGCTTCTCTGGGACGGGAGGTGGTTTTGAGAAATTTTGTGCGGGTGAAACCGACATTAGCAATGCCTCCCGACCTATCCTGGAGGACGAAATGGAGATGTGTGATGCAACGGGCGTTAGATTTTACGAATTGCCCGTGGCCTTCGACGCACTGACTGTTGTGGTCAACCCCCAAAACGATTGGGTAGAAGACATCACTATCGAAGAACTCAAAACGATTTGGGAACCCGTTTCTCAGGGGCAAATTACCCGCTGGAATCAGGTGCGCTCTGACTGGCCCGATCAGCCCATCACACTATACGGACCCGGACTAGATTCTGGTACCTACGATTATTTCTCAGAGGTCGTCGTGGGCGAAGGCACTCGCAGTGATTTTGTCGCTAGTGAAGATGATGACCTACTAGTGCAGGGGGTTAGCGGTGATATCGACGCGCTGGGTTACTTTGGTCTGGCCTATTACGACGAGAATCAAGCTGACCTGAAAGCCGTGGCCGTTGATAGTGGCAGTGGTCCCGTTGAGCCTGCACCTGAAACAGTGGTCACTGCGGAATATCAGCCCCTCTCGCGACCGTTGTTTATCTATGTCAACATCGCATCGGCTCAGAGCAATCCAGCCTTGCGAGAGTTTGTTCAGTTTTATCTAGAAACGGCCCCTGACATGGTTGAGGAGGTTGGATATGTACCCCTTGGAGAAGAGGGCTATCACATCGCCTGGGTGAATTTCCAGGAAGGGGAAGCGGGTACGGCCTTCGATGGTAGGCCTCAACCTAATTTGACCATCGGTGAGCTGTTGCGAAAAACGAAGCGGTTCTAATGAAGCGAGGGGTGTTCTCCTCCATGAATTGGAGCGCCAGCTCACAGAGGAGAACACGAAACGAACTTGAGTTCCAGCTTGCAAACTCAATCCGTTTACCCTACTATCCTCTCACTTCCACTCTCTCATTGTCCTTAGCCAGAAAATTGACCGATAATGCGCTGGGACGGTTTTGAAGCAAGTCATCAATATGGTGTGGTGGATTAAGGTATGCCTGCGGGGAATCGTGCTGCTGGGGGCGTTACTGCTGGTGGGCTGTCTGCAGTACGACCTGGATGTGCAGTTTGATAGCCAGACGCATGGTCAGTTTTTGCAGCAGATGCATTGGCGGGGGGGCGCGATCGCGTCTGAAGCTAAACTTTCTCCGTGGCTGCAGTTCTTGACTGAGCGTACTGAAGCTGTAGGAGGAAAGCTGAAGTTGCTGCCAGACAACGGCCTTGAGGTCACAGTTCCGTTTAACAACGGTCGCGATTTGGAAGCACGCTTTAATCAATTCTTCAATCCATCGGAGGCTGATATTCCATTCACCCTGCCCAGTGGCGAACCGATTCAGGCAGAGTTGGCACTGCAGCAAGGTAATTGGGTGGTTGCGATTAACAACCACATCTATCTCTGTATCGACCTTACTGCCATCCCTGACCTCAAGGAAACTGGACTACCCCTGCTGCAGACGGCTCAGCTCCTGGAGGGGAAAATCACGCTAACCACCCCCTGGGGTGTGACAGCCTCACTTCCAGAAATACCATCAGCGGGAACTTGGTCTCTGACCGCTGGCGAAGTCAACCAATTCGAGGCTGATTTTTGGGTACCTAGTCCGATTGGGATTGGCGCGA
Source organism: Cyanobacteria bacterium J06626_18 (assembly GCA_038523735.1). GTDB lineage: Bacteria > Cyanobacteriota > Cyanobacteriia > Phormidesmidales > Phormidesmidaceae > SIO1E4. The sequence continues at coordinate 2,250 of JBCBJE010000390.1, forward strand.
TCGCGATCGGGATGTTGGTGGCGATCGGGTATGGGGTCAAGTATTGGTAGGAGTTGATGGTTGATGGTTGTTAGAGTTGGGGCGAGGTATTTGGAGCGTTGAGTCTCGATGTGGTAAAGGTACGGGCCAAATGCCTCGCCCTTACGAAATCCTGTCCCCCACCACCCACTACCCTCCCATCCCCCCTTATCGCTCCCTCTCTCCCTCCCCCCTCTCAGCGTCCCCACTCCCCCAACTCCCCAATAGGCTAGTATGATCTGCGTATTATTTTTGTTGTCACGTCAGTTTTAGATCGGTCATGAGCACAGGCACCCTATTCGACAAGGTTTGGGATTTGCATACGGTGGGGACGTTGCCTTCGGGGCAGACGCAGCTGTTCATTGGTCTGCATCTGATTCATGAGGTGACGAGCCCTCAGGCGTTTGCGATGCTTCGCGAACGGGGGCTGAAGGTGCTATTGCCGGAGCGGACGATCGCGACGGTGGATCACATTGTGCCGACCGATAACCAGATGCGTCCGTTTCAGGATGTGCTGGCGGAGGAAATGATCCAGGCGCTCGAGCAGAACTGTCGTGAGCACGGGATTACTTTCCACAATATTGGTTCGGGCGATCAGGGCATTGTGCATGTGATTGCCCCCGAGCAGGGACTGACGCAGCCAGGCATGACGATTGCCTGTGGCGATAGCCACACGTCTACCCACGGGGCCTTTGGCGCGATCGCCTTTGGCATTGGCACCAGCCAGGTGCGGGATGTCTTGGCGTCGCAAACGCTGGCTTTGGCCAAGCTCAAAGTCCGCCGTATTGAGGTGAATGGCACGCTAGCACCCGGCGTCTACGCCAAAGATGTGATTCTGCACGTGATTCGCGAGCTGGGCGTTAAAAGCGGAGTAGGTTACGCCTATGAGTACGCGGGGACGGCCATCGAAGCAATGTCTATGGAAGAGCGCATGACCCTCTGCAATATGTCGATTGAAGGCGGGGCGCGTTGTGGTTATGTGAATCCGGACCAAACGACCTACGACTACTTGAAGGGACGGGACTATGCACCTGAGGCTGACCAGTGGGATGAGGCGGTTGCCTGGTGGGAAAGCCTGCGGAGCGATCCGGAGGCTGACTACGACGACGTAATGGTGTTTGATGCAGCTGCAATTCCTCCCACCATTACTTGGGGCATCACGCCAGGGCAGGGCATTGGCGTCAACGAACAGATTCCCAAGCCGGAGAGTTTGCCCGAGAACGATCGCGCGATCGCGGAAGAAGCCTATCGCTACATGGATTTGCAGCCCGGAGCACCGATTTTGGGCACGAAGGTCGATGTGTGCTTTATTGGCAGTTGCACCAATGGCCGCATCAGCGACTTGCGAGAGGCTGCCAAGGTGGCACAGGGACGTCAGGTAGCTAAAGGCATTCAGGCGTTTGTCGTGCCTGGATCCGAGCGCGTAAAACAGCAAGCCGAGTCAGAGGGGTTAGATCAGATTTTTGAAGCCGCGGGCTTTGAGTGGCGCGACGCAGGATGTTCTATGTGTTTGGCCATGAACCCTGACAAGCTACAAGGCAGTCAAGTCAGCGCGTCTTCTTCTAACCGGAACTTCAAGGGCCGGCAAGGGTCAGCGTCGGGTCGGACCTTGCTGATGAGTCCAGCAATGGTTGCGACTGCAGCGATTGCTGGCAAGGTTGCGGATGTGCGATCGCTCCTGCCCGAGGCCAAGAAGCCATGAATTTTTCATAGCTTAATACTTCCTTAAACATTACCTGGCCCAAACTTAAGAAACTTTGTGGAGTATGGGGAGTGGGAATATTTGAAGGTGCCCTAGCCTCCTTGACGTGAGCTAGGCATGTTGATTGGCTTTGGCCAGAGGCCATGCTGAGCATCCTCTTCAGGTGTTTTGTCTGCTCCTCTCTGGGTAATCCATCGTGTTTGCAAGATCCTCTTCGGTTCTAAGCACAACGTCGCGGTCTCTCCAAAGCGACTTTATCGAAGTGCTTGAGCAGCTTTACCGGGAGCGTACCATTACGCCTTACGCGGCTGGACGGACCGTTCCTCTCCGAGTGAATGAAGTTCTAATCATTTGTCGAGGCATTGTCCAGCTCTTTACGATTCAGCAGGATGGCAGCGAAACCTTGCTGGGTTTGGCAGGTCCCTCGATGCCAATTGGCCTACCCCTGACTGTAGTTGACCCCTACTGGGCTACACCGCTCACCGACGTGGATGTGCTGCCCCTCTCCATGGCCGAGATTGAATCCTCGCCGATGCTGATGGCTGGGATTTGCCGCCATCTCATGCTGCGACTGCAGCAATCTGAGGCATGGCTATCGATTTCAGGCAAGCGCTTGGTGGCTGATCGTTTGAGACAACTTTTACTGCTGATTGCTCAAGATTTTGGTCAGGTTGAGACCTGTGGCGTTCGGATTCCAGTCCGCTTGACACACCACCAGTTGGCGACTGCGATCGGCACAACGCGGGTCACTGTTACCCGTTTGCTGAAGGAATTCAAGGAAGAAGGCTGGTTGCAAACTCAGCAGCGTTATCTGATTTTGCAGCTAGAGCAGCTGCACAACAGCACTTGGAAAGAAACCTACGCTCAGTAGGCGCGTCCCTTCACATCCGCGCCCCTTTATGGGCCTATGTTCCCTCGTGGACACTGTGTACATACATCTTGGTCGATACGTTCGAAATTCTGCTGGACCCATCCTTCCTAATGAGGGAGACTGCATTCTTAGATTCGTAAAGGGGATCGAGAGGGAGGCTACAGCCTGCTTCTGGATTATCTGAAGGCTTGTGTGTATACAGCCTGGTTGACTGACAAAAGTTGCCCCAAAAAGGCTGAAGCGCTTTCGTTTCAGGGAACTGAGCATTTGGCAAAAGCTGAGTGGGAGCCAGCATTCTAAGATTAGATACCACTCAAACCCTGGAATGCTGTGAAAAAAACTCCCGCCTCTACGATGCCTTGGAAAACTGGCTAGGTCAATCGCCTGAATGGGCTCATCTGAGTCATTTGAAAACCTGCCTGTGGATGGTCATCGCGTTGATTCATAGCGGTGAAGTCAATTTGACGCGCTGGCTGCCGCACATGCCGTGCCAAGGCCAGCAGGCTCAAAGCAAACAACGTCGTCTGAGTCGCTGGCTGCACAATAGCCGGATCAACACGCATCGCCTCTATAAACCGTTGATTCAAGCCGCTCTAGCCGGCTGGCAAGAAGATGTTCTCTATCTCAGCCTCGATACCTCAATGTTCTGGGATGAATATTGCTTGGTGCGCCTAGCTGTCGTCCATCGTGGACGGGCCCTTCCCGTCGTTTGGCGGGTGCTGGAACACCCCAGTGCCTCGATTTCGTTGGCCGCGTATCGCGACCTGCTGCAGCAAGCTGTTGAGCGGTTACCCAAGGGCGTCAAAGTGGTTCTGCTGGCCGACCGTGGCTTTGTTCAC
>JBCBJE010000391.1:0-5677 GCA_038523735.1 Cyanobacteria bacterium J06626_18
GAGCCGATTACTGGAATTGAGGCTGGACAATCGATTGCCTCGGTAATGACGCTCTTTAAAGCGTGGCAAAAAGCGGGTTTGAACCGTATTTCGCCCAACCAGGCGCCGGTTATTCGTAACCAAGAGCAGCTGAAAAAACTCCGAAAGGCAAAGTTCTACCAGAAGCTAACCCATATTTTGAGTACTCGTCATACTTTGTGGGATCTGGCGATTAAGATGCAACGGCATATCGTTGATGTGGCTGTGGCCCTGATGCCTTGTGTGCGATCAGGCATATTAGAGCTAGTCGAATTACCTGACCTGTACGTACCCAAATGGCAGCAAAAGCCACCGAGTGAGGCTATCAGGCAGTCCAATGAACCCCAGGGATTAATTGCCTGTGTTGATGACAGTATCTGGGTCCGGAAAATGCTGGAGAAGCTGTTAACTTCCGCTGGATACGAGTTTGTCGGGGTGAGTGATGAACTCCGAGCTATCAGCACCTTACTCGCGCGCAAGCCTGATTTGATCTTTCTGGACCTGGTGATGCCTAAGGCAAACGGGTATGAAATTTGTGAGCAATTGCGCAAGCTATCGCGCTTTAAGGATACGCCCATCATCATTTTAACAGGCAATGATGGCTACGCAAATCGACTGCGATCCAACTTTGCAGGGGCTTCAGACTTCCTGAGTAAACCTCTAGATGCCGAGAAGGTGTTGACGGCCATCCGGAAGCATCTAAAACAGGGCGTAATTTCTTAATAGAGCATTTGTTGCAGGGTGTATCTGCCAGCTAAAGCTAAGTCGGCTTAGGAGTGGCTTGGCCTTTACTCGTGTTTGTTTTCAGGAACGCCGGTCGCCCCTTGGCTGTGTGACTGATTTCAGTTTTTAGTTTGATCAACGTGTACTTTATGGCACTTCATCGCAACGAGGTAAGTTTCATGGGCACCGCATTGGTTGTCGAAGATTCCAAAACGGATATGCAGATCCTGATTCACTGCTTGCAGCAGGAAGGGATTAATGTGCTGATGGCACAAAGTGGCGAAGAGGCGATCGATACCGTTGCCAAGCAGCGACCGGATGTTGTTGTTTTAGACGTTGTGTTGCCCGGGTGTAGTGGGTTTGAAGTCTGCCGTGAGCTAAAGGGTAAGGCCGAAACCAGCCAGATTCCAGTCGTGATTTGTTCGACCAAGGGAACTGAAATGGATAAGTTTTGGGGAATGAAGCAAGGAGCCGATGCCTACCTTCACAAACCCATCGACCAGAGGGAATTTGTGCAAACTGTGAAGCAGTTTATCAGGGCTTAGCTTAGGGAGTTGTCGATGTCCGAAGCTTCGTCTAGTTATCAAAGTGCGCTTTCATTTCCTGTTGAAGAAGGGCAGGACGTTACCCTCTTGCCTGCTTCCGATATAGCTGCGGCCAAAGCAGGCGAGCAATATCTAAGACTGAGGCTCGGAACCGATGTTACAGCGCTGCTACCCCTGCAGCAATTGGGCGAAGTGCTGACAATTCCACTGAGCCAAATTATCCCTATGCCCCACATGCCAAGTTGGGTCATGGGGATTTATAACTGGCGAGGTGAAATTTTGTGGATGGTTGACTTGGGACACCTTTGTGGATTCACGCCTTGGCATCAACAGGCTCTGAGTTCGCAGACTCATACTGCCGTGATTCTGAGTATCGAGAACTACGCCGAAAACTTGTCGCATCGTGTGAAGCAGACTATCGGGTTGGTTGTAAATCAGGTCGAAGACATTGAACAGTGCTTGCCAGATATGATTTATCCCTCGCAGACCTCAAGGCCAATTCCAGAATTAGAGCCATTTTTGCGGGGCTATTGGTGGACTTCTAATGGCGACATGCTAGCGGTCTTAGATGGCTCTGCCATTTTGGAGAAAATGCCTAAATCAGAGCAATAACACAGATCTTAGGCGTCACTGGCCGCTAATTAACGATCCGCTGATTATGAGACAAATCCTTCTTAGCTCCGTTTGAAGTCCTTTACTCATTCAGTGCTATTCCCAGTTTCCTGCCCCACATAGCCCCCGTATAGAGCATCTTTCCATACACGTTTTGCATGAATCACTCATTGCGACAGTCTAATTCCCCGACATCGAGGTTTCTCCCATGACTCAGACTCCCTCAGAAATGACTCCCCAAGGTTCTATTGGTTTTGCGGGTTCCCAGAATGGAACTCAGAAGCCTGGTCGTGCAGTGGAGAAAACTCAGTCCTCAGGGGCCTCATCGTCGCGCTCGTTACTGGACCAACCGGCTGCTGATGCGCGTGTCTATCGAGGTGTGAAGCTGAAGTCTTCGGGGGCTACTGGGATTACACTGCGGAAGCAACTGCTGCGAACTTTTCTGCCTCTGTCACTCGCACCGCTGGCGATCGCCAGCGCCGTTGGCTATGTCATTGTGGACCGCAATGCTGAGCGCCAGATTGAGACGCAGCAAACGGACGAAGCGCTGTTGATGAGTGAGCAAGCGACTCAGCTGGTTCGCGATGCGATGCGGATTCCTCTCGCTGTATCCACTAATCCGTACGTCATCAATACAGTGAAAGCTGCGAGCGAGAGGGCTGAGGCTGAACAGTTACCTCAGGTTCCGATTGAAGAACTCGAGCAGCGATTTGATGCCACTCACACACTCGAATCTATCCCCGAACTCAACGACTACATCGTAAGAACGGTCGAGAATGAAGGGTTGGCTGAGATGCACATCTCAGAAAGTCATGGCTTTGTCGTTGGTTACAGCAACCGGACATCTGACTTTGTTCAAAGTGACGAAGAATGGTGGCAGGCAGGGAAGGACAATCTACAGTTTATTGACGAGCCTCAGATTGACGATTCTGCTAATTCGTTCGCAATCGACTTTTCACAGGCAATTCTCGATCCCGAAACGGGGGCGTTTTTAGGGTTGGTTCAGGCAGTGGTTCCTGTGAGCATCTTTGATCGTCTATTGCAACCGTTGGAACTGGCTGAACTAACCGGATCTAAGCGCTTACAGGTAGTGGATGCCAGTTCAAGACTCGTCGTTAACACACTCACAGCTGAAGGCCGCAGCGATACCCGCGAAGTCACGGGAGGTGATGCTCTGGTCGAAGCGCTGGTTGCCCTGGAGGCGGCAGCTCGTGAACAGCGGGATGCTCTGCAAGCTTTGCAGCCTGTTGTCAATAGTCATTCGTTGCAGCAGTTAGAGATTATTCCAATTGATTCTGACGCTGAACGCCGGGGTTTGATTGCTAGGTTCAACTATCAAGGCAAGCAATACAACCTGGCAACGCTGCCCAACATTGATTGGGTCGTGATTTCTTCGATTGACCTGTCAGAAATTCGATTGGCAGGTCGGAACATTGCCGTAGTCTTTCTGGCGATCGCCATTCCGCTGGCTGGGGTGGCGCTATTCCTAGCACTGTGGCTAGCCGATCAGCTCTCGATTCCGCTAAAGCAACTGTCACGGAGTGCTGAAGAGGTCTCCAGCGGTAATCTGGATGTTGAGGCGATTCCTGCAGGTACGGCTGAGACGCAGGTTCTGGCTCAGATTTTCAATAATCTGGTCGAGAGCGTTCGGAGCTTTTTGGCAGAGCAGACCTATGCAACGGATAAAGCCCGCCTGCTGGCCGAAATTACGGGCGCACGGGCGGACAATGAGCAAACCTTACAGCCTATTTTTAATCGTGCCGTGGACGGAGCTCGGCAGATTTTGAATAGCGATCGCGTCACGTTCTATCGCTTTAACCACGATGGGAGTGGGCAAGTGGTGGCTGAATCGGTGGTAGGCAATTGGCCCTCTGCTCTGGATGAAAAGACACGGCAGTACTCAATTCCAGAGGCTTTGATGGAGCGCTATCGGCAGGGGCATGCCGTAGCGCTGCCACGGATTGCGGAAGCTGAATTTCCGGCTGAGTATCAACAGCTGGTGGCGTATCTGCAGATTCAAGCCGCCCTGGTGGCGCCGGTCTTCAGTAGCGATCGCCTGCTGGGTTTATTGATGATTGATCAGTGTTCTACCCCCCATCAGTGGCAGTCTTCGGAAATTGAATTTTTGGAGCAGCTAGCCGGCCAATTAGGACTCGTAATTGACCGAGTTACCTTGTTTGAGGAAACCGAAGCTCTGGCACAAGAGCAGCAGAACCTTAAGGAAAAGCTGCAGCGACGCGCCCTTGAACTCCTGAAGGAGGTGGATCCGATTAGCCAAGGAAACCTAACCGTTCGGGCTCGGGTAACTGAGGATGAGATTGGGACCATTGCCGACTCTTACAACGCGACTGTTGACAGCCTGCGACGCATCATTCTGCAAGTACAAGAAGCTACCACGAAGGTATCGACCACCGCTAGCAGCAACGACGACTACATCCAAGGACTCTCTAATGAAGCGGCGCGTCAAGCGACCGAAATTGCTGATGCTTTGCGGCAGGTTCAGACCATGGCCGATGCCATGCGTGAGGTGGCTACCAGTGCTGAATATGCCGATGTCGCAGTGCAAGAGGCGAACCAGACAGCCCGGGAAGGGGATGAAGCCATGAACCGCACTGTCGAAGGGATTCAATCCATTCGTGCGACGGTAGCAGAGACGGCGAAGAAGGTGAAACACCTAGGCGAGTCTTCTCAAAAGATTTCGACTGTGGTCGATCTAATTAGTACGTTTGCGGCTCAGACAAATATGCTGGCACTGAATGCCTCGATTGAAGCGTCTCGTGCCGGTGAGGAAGGGCGAGGTTTCGCAGTGGTTGCGGGTGAGGTCCGGGCACTGGCCCAACAGTCAGCCGAAGCGACGGAGGAAATCCGTAAGTTGGTGACCAGCATCCAGTCTGAAACCAACGAAGTGGTGACCGCAATGGAAGCTGGGACCGAGCAGGTTGTGGCAGGAACTCAGATGGTGGATGAAACGCGGCAGAGTTTGAACAAAATTACAGCCGCGTCAGCCACGATTAGTCAGCTGGTTGAAACTATCGTGCAGGTAACTGTGGAGCAGTCACAAACTTCGGAGGCTGTCTCTGCCAGCATGACCGAGGTAGCCGAAGCCGCTGATAAAACTTCCAAGGGTGCTAAACAAGTGTCTGCGTCTTTTGAAGATCTACGCAAGGTGGCCCAAACGCTCCAAGACAGTGTCGGTCAATTCAAGATCGATTAATTAGAGACGCGATTAATCGCGTCTCTAATTAATCGTTACCTCAAATGCCCCATCTTAAAGACTGCGATGACCCGTTATGGCACTCAACCCAGATATTCGTGACCAGGCTTACCAGTTCTTTATTGAAGAAGCTCCCGAGCTGCTTCAATCACTGGAAACGGAGTTGTTGACCCTCAGTCAAGACCACAGCACTACCCGCATTCATACGCTGATGCGAACGGCTCATTCCATCAAGGGGGGAGCTGCTAGTGTTGGCTTGGAAGCGATCGCGACCCTATCGCACCGACTCGAAAATATTTTCAAAGCCCTCTATAGCGATGTCCTGCAGATTGATACGGATTTAGAAAGTCAGCTGTTGCAAGCCTACGACTGTTTACGGTTACCGCTGGCGCAACAGATCGAAACTGGGCAGTTCGATATCGAACAGGCAATGATGGCGGCTGATCCGATTTTCGATCAGATTGAAAGTCGTTTGGGGGATGCTCTGACCGAAACCGAAAACTACATTCCCAGCTCCAGCGATCTGGGGGTAGATATGGTTTCTTCGATTCTGGAAGTGGATGTA
>JBCBJE010000392.1:0-5646 GCA_038523735.1 Cyanobacteria bacterium J06626_18
GACATGACGTACTAGAAGCGGCGGAGTTGGAACTGATCCATGCCGTGAGTCACTGGGCGAGTTCAAAAGGATGGCAACTGGTGGGCCGCAATGGCTACTGGGAGTGCTGTCCGCTGCGGGGGCAATCCAGGCAGTTCATCCCGACATTGCGTCCTGGGGATGAGGCGATCGCCGACCCACTAGACTTTCGCCAGGTGTATGTGAAGCGAGGGGGGTGCTTTCTCGTCCCCCCCAAGCCTGTGCAGTTGAGCCTCTTCGAGAGCTTTTAGCGCCTGGTTTGCCAGGGAAGGAATTTCTCTTGTCGAATTGAGCTGACAACATCCCCATGGGTTTGACATATGATCATCAGTTTCGGATGGACCTCACAATACCTGCCGCCTCACGGCCCCAAAGATACGACTCGGCGGGTTTGGCAACCTCGAACGCTGGCGGCGTGGCAGAAAGCATTTGACCAAGGTCGCCACACGCATACCGCTGTTAACAAATGTCTTGCCTATGGAGGGAAACGAATCGGCAATATTACGCTCTTAGAGAGACCTTTCTTGCAACCGCTTCAACAAATGCCAGAAAGTGACCTTATTCGAGAAGGTGGTATGTGCTCATCGGTAGACGAGTATATCCAAAAGTATTTTAAGGGAGATGATTCTTTAAGCGTCGCCGTTGTTCGATTTACTTTTCAGCGATTGGAGATGCCCGACAATGAATAAGGAGGTTGATTCAAAAAGCTGGCAAAAGGTTGCTGATTATTGCCAAAAACATGGCTACATCGATCCTTTCATCCAGGAAGGGTATTGGTGGGCTTTCCCTCGTTATGGTGTCATCCCTGTTCAGCTTCCTGTCCAACAACAACCAACACTTCAGGAAAGAGTTGAACGTCTAAGACTGAGTATTGCAGGACTTATCTGGTTTCACGGCCTCATTCTTTGTGGATTACTTGGAATACTTTTAATCTATAAAACTATTGCGATCGCTCCCTCTCCATTTGCCATTATCACTGGGTTGTTTATTGCCTTATATGGAAGCTATATCCTGCTTGTCATAAATAGGTTTCTCTTAGTTTTCTTTGATATAAGACTGTCGGATCGATTCGTTGTTAATGTATTTTCTGGATTCAGCATCTTCCTCTGTTTATTCATAGGGTTGACCATGTTTGGCTTTAATCTAGCCGGAGCCTTCACGGCTGTCGTGCTCTTGGCCTTTACGGCTCGACTCTTCTCATTGACTGATTGAAAGATACGCCATGAGATCAAGTCCAGCACTCCCCCGTTGGGCGGTTCCACTAGATGTTCAGCCGGGTATCTCCACCAATTCCAGTCACCTCTCGGTCAGGCCAGATATGCCAGCGATCGCGTTTTCTGCAAAGTGAGCTGGACGTGCCCTAACAACCGGAGTCGGAGGGTCATAGCAAAACGTTCATCCTTACAAACAACCTGCTGCAGAGGCTTAATAACTGACTCATAATCCTTGACAAGAGTCATAATACACAAGTACTAACTTCGCCCAAATATTAGACGAAGCGAGTCTCATTGAGACAGGCGCTTACGCACCGCAGCGCTGGCAACTTTAAAAGGTGCATATGCAACCTCCCACCATTGACTTAGAAGTAGCCCGAAATATTGCGGTGGATACTCTTCGGGCTGCTCAGAACGATCGCAAAGAACCTCTGTTCCTATGGGATGACATCGAAGAACAGCTCAAACAAATCACCGACGCGGAGCTGCGATCGCGCTGCTTCCCCAGGTGGCGACCACCACATATATCGCCCGTAGCCATAGGACAGCCCGTCATCCTGAGCTATGGTTTGGGTGCCGATTCTACAGCCCTACTTTTCAAGTATCTGCTGGCTGAATCCAATGAGGAGCGAGGGTTTCCACTTGAGAATCTCGTCGTCATCACATCGCTCGTCGGGCGCGAGTGGGACGAAACTATCGACAAGGTGCAGCGATTTGTCCTGCCCCTGTTGCGGCAGCATAACGTCCTAACCATTCAGTGTGGTCGCATGAGCGATCGCTCAACCGATGGCTGGATTCTCTACGAATGTAGTCGCCAACCCAAACGTCTTTATCAGGATGTAGCCCAAAAGCTGGGCTGGACGCTGGATCGGCACTTGCTCCAGAATGGCATCGTGCCTCAGCGTCGGAAAGGTGCCAGGACTTGTACGTTGCGATTCAAAGGTGAGGTGATCGACGCGATCGTTCGCCATCTGTTTGCCGTATCACCGATGGCAACCTATAAGCGCGAGATTGGCCATAACGCCGACGAGACCAAACGGGCAGAACGGAGTGAAGGATATGGCTCCAGCGGTATAGAACCGACGTATCACGTGGGTTACAACGCCGATGAAACTAAGCGAGCCAAGACTGATCGCTCGATGGGAAATCAGGGCTATGCCTATGAGATTGGCTACAACGCCGACGAGGAAAGCCGTATCAGTGAGGCTGTCTCGAATTGGCGCAAGCAGGTCTTTAGCTTCCCCTTGATCAGCAAATACAAGATGGGCCGAGAGGCGGTTGATGAGTTCAACATCGTGACCATCGTGTCTCTCTACGGCGTCAGCCGCGAAGAAGCCCGCATCCGCAAGTCGAGCTGTACGGACTGTCCGTTCTCGTGTTCATCGGGTGGTCGCCCGTTATTGCTGAAATCCTACTGGACGCAGCCAGAGGAGGGAGCCAATGCTGCTTTCATTGAGCAGAACGCATTGGCGCTCAATCCGACTCAGTTCCTCTACAGCAGTAAATTCACTGTTTTAGAGCTGTTGGAGAAAGACGGTAATACGGCAGCGTTACAGGCGTATCGAGAACTGATAGCCAGCATTGAAGATTGGGCCGTTTATGCCGTTCGCAGGATTTGGAAGCATCCCAATGGCCTCATTCGGCAAACCGATCGCGTTTTTCAGGGCACCCGCCAAGAGTGCCAAACCGTGCTGAAGCAAATTGGCGAGGCGACTGGGATAGAGCCTGTCTTTCTGGCGTTGTCCTGGCGCGTCATCACGATTGCCCGCACCAAGGACATTCGCCCCAGTGTCGAAGAAACGTTTCTCGTGACCCCGGCCTATCCCATCGAAAAGCAAGGCCGGATTACGAAGGAAGAATTTGCCCTGAAGTGGAAAGGGCTGACAGGGGAGCGCCCCACAACACCTTGCCGAACCATCGAATTAATAGGAGGAAATGATGATCGTGAAGACCCAGTCCGAGAAATATCCAGCGCACTTGTTTCTAGATGTCGATCCGGATGCTGAGTATCAGTTTGGAGCCGTCCAGGGGCAGCAATCTGGGCGTCCTTATTGGATGATAAATCTGACTGTGTTCGACATAAAACGAATGTTCAGCGAGTTTCTTGATCGCGCCGAGCATGACCCGCGATCGCTAGCGCAGCGTACGCTTAATCCCAGTCGCGCCAAGAAAGTTCGGCAGTACATCCTCAATGAGATGCTGCCGGACGACGGCTTCTACATTCTGCCGCCGCTAGTATTGACCGTTGATTGTGATGAGTACGACTTCGATGAGGTCGGCATGGGAGTAGGGCAACTCACCCTGCCCTCCGACTCCCAATTCTGGCTGGGGGACGGACAGCACCGATCCGCTGGTTTCCTGCAGGCATATCTCGAAGCGCCTGCCATCATGAACTCTGAGACAGTGGGCGTTATGCTACTATCGGATACTGGCAGCAAGATTCGCCATCGGGTGTTCCTGGACATCAACGCGAATGCCAGCAAGCCCAGTAAGTCATTGGCGACTCTCTTCGACGAACGCGATCGCTTGGCCGAGGTTACTCGCGACCTGTTGTCGCTGCCATGGGTCGAGCGCTACACCAACCTGGAACGCACGACATTGCCCAAGAACAGCGGTGACCTGTTCACACTGAACGGTCTTCGCGACGCAAATCGAGAACTGTTGGCCAACACCCCAGAAACTGACTGGGACAGCACGGCAGTCCACTACTGGAAGGCGATCGCTGAGGTTATCCCGCCGTGGCGCGACATGGTTGCGGCTGTTGGCAAGGGACAAAGCATAGAGGCTTCGGCTCTGCGGGAAGAGTTTGTCTGCTTCCACTCAATCACGCTGTCAGCGCTAGGGGTGCTCGGTCAGCGAATAGCTACGGAGCCAGCCTCCTTGGAATCATTGGCCAAGGTCGATTGGCGTCGGGCAAATCCCGACTGGGAAGGACTCTTCCTCTTTGAGGGGAAGATCTTGAAGAATAAGCAGTCGGCAACTCGCTTTGCCGACTACCTGCAGGTGAAGCTCTGAGGGCTGCTGGGGAATGCTTCGGGCTGTAGCGCCTGAGCCATTCCCTGTTTTTTCCTTTCTAATTTGTCGGATAAAAGGTGAAGTGCTATCCTTTCTAATACGCAAATCTTTACCTGAAAAAGAAGTATCTAACCGACATTTCTTTTTCACTTTCCCTTAAAGCAGGAATTGGCTAGTAGAGCGGAGCAAGCATCTTCACGAGCATGATAGAGATGCACAACTACGATGTCTTGTCCAGGTTAAAACGCCTAGAGGAGCAGCTTTCTGTGCTGCCAGCGGAAGTTGAAGGCAGCAAAACAGGGGTGCCACCTTCGCTATTCCATGAATTGGATGGTTTTTCGCTTAGTCTCCTGGAGACTCTGCTGAAATGGCCTCAAAGGGGCAGGCTTCCAAAAATTCAAAGCCTAATCAAGTTAATAGAGTTTATTGACTCTATCCATGAAGAGGTGGAAGTTTTTCCACTTCTGGAAGTGCCGAACCTTCAGCCTATAGACTTATTTGTTCGGTTCCCCGACAAGAATTTTTTGATTTTTTCTTGTCGATCAAATGGAGCCTCGACGGTTTCCTATCGAGAGCAATGTAAGGCTCTCTATTTACGACGTGGAGCGACAGAGGTTAAGCGATGGAGGCCCGATCCTCTTACCACACTTTCGGATCAGGCATACTATCTGAGAAAGGAGCGACGTGAACTGTTTCTCAGCTCCAAAGGCGTCCGCAAGCCAATGCCAAAAGTCTTGACTCTCTGGGGCGATACCGTTCTACGGGATCACGCAAGGCATCTGTATAAACAGGTGGGCGAACAAGAGTTTCTGTTCTTGCCTAGAGAAAACGGCGCTTGCTACGTCATCCATCAGGAGCAAGTTATCGATTTCATTCACGCCCACCTGACTGAACAACGTCGCAGCAGACGGGACATCAGCACCCCCCTCACCTCCCAGATTGTGCCTCATCAGGCCGCGACTCAGAAGGAACCCCCAAGTCAGACCACAACGCTTTATTTTGATGGCGGCGATCGCATTGAACTCGGGATTGGTTCTGGCGGCTATGCAATTGTTCAGGGGACTCAAGAATCAATCCTTGGGGGCGTATTCCTCCAGGAATCATCGGTAATGGTCGCAGAATACACTGGGCTAATTGCAGGGCTGCGAAAATGCCTAGAAATCCGGATCATTCCTACCGTCATCAAGGGCGACAATAGAACAGTTATCCGACAGATGTCTGGCATCGCTAAAGTTAGAAATTCTGATCTCCGTCGGCTCCACAAAGAAGCGGTCTCTTTGCTCGATAAATTCAATCCCCGCCCCAAATTATCGTGGATTCCTAGAGAGGCCACAGGGATCCGATATGCTGGTCCATTATATGATTGCAGGCTTGATCGGCCAGGCTGTTGGCCTCTCTA
>JBCBJE010000393.1:0-5602 GCA_038523735.1 Cyanobacteria bacterium J06626_18
CGATACCAACCTATTACAGGGAGCCGTTGATTTCTCTGACTACCGCGTACTCAGAGAAATCAACGGCTCCCTGTAATAGGTTGGTATCGCCGATGAAGTCAGCCACGAAAGGAGTTCTTGGAAAGTCGTAAATCTCGCTAGGGGTCCCGATTTGATCGACCGCGCCATCACGCATCACGGCAATCCGATCAGAGAGTGACAATGCCTCTTCTTGGTCATGCGTCACCATGACAAAGGTAATCCCTAACTGGCGGTGCAGATTGGACAGCTCTACCTGCATCTGCTTTCTGAGCTTCAGGTCAAGCGCACCCAAGGGTTCATCCAGCAGCATCACAGCAGGACGATTAACTAATGCCCTAGCCAGCGCCACACGTTGCTTTTGCCCGCCCGACAGTTGGCGAGGATAGCGCTTGGCAAATCCTTCCATCTTGACCAGTTGCAGGACATCATTCACCCGTTGCTGTAGCTGCGATCGCCCTAAACCTTTGATGCGTAGGCCAAAAGCAACGTTATCCCACACGGTCATATGGTCGAACAGGGCATAGCTCTGAAAAACCGTATTAACGGAGCGGCGATGAGCGGGGGTTCGACTCATGTCCCGTCCCTGAATCAAAACAGCTCCGCTAGAAGGCTGCTCAAACCCTGCAATCAGCCGCAGAGTGGTTGTCTTACCGCAACCAG
This sequence comes from Cyanobacteria bacterium J06626_18, assembly GCA_038523735.1. GTDB lineage: Bacteria > Cyanobacteriota > Cyanobacteriia > Phormidesmidales > Phormidesmidaceae > SIO1E4. Next base: position 682 of record JBCBJE010000393.1, read on the forward strand.
AAGGCCCCAGAATGCTAAAGAATTCACCTTCAACAATACTTAAATCGATGCTTTGGATAGCAACTCCATCGTCATATCGCTTGGAAACCTGCCGAAGCTCAACATCCAGCGTCGCCTCAGAAACTTGCAGAGGAGACGTCTTGGGAGAGACTGTCTGGGACATAAGTCAAGGAACCCCCGAGTAGCAGCAGATTTTTTTCAAGTGTAATATCCGCAAAAGATGACCCAACCTTACAAAAACGACAGGACAACAGGTACACACTCTATCGAGAATTCAGAATTCCCCTACTATCAAGAAGAAGATACTCTCAAAAAGTAGCGAAGACTACAAGAAGATGGTTTTTTGGGGGCATTGGTGGTTAGTTGTTGAGGGTTCTTGGTCGTTGGTTCTTCGTTCTCCGTTCTTGGTTGTTGGTTTTTAGTTCTTAGTTCTTGGTTCTTGGTTCTTGGCCTCGTTGATGGTTGGTGGGGTTGGGGCGAGGTATTTGGAGCGTAGGATCTTGAGGTGTAGTAGGCATACGGACCAAATGTCTCGCCCTTACGGGATTTTGCTCCCTCCACTACCCATCCACCCTTCTACCCTCCCACTCCATCACTCCCTCACGCCATCACTCCCTCACGCCACCACCCTCCCACTCCCTTACTCCCGCACCCCATCTCCCCAAAGGATCTTCCGAAGGACCGCTATTCTAGTGTAAATAGGGTTAGTGGTGGACCCTTGCTTTCGGGAGGATGTGATGGCGCTGGGATTACCTTCACGCACAAAAATTGTTACCGGTCAGGATCGAGATGGCGATCGCACGGTCGGGCGTCATTTTCAGTCGGTCGTTGTGATGTTGTTTGTGTCGCTCGTGCTGTTTGGTGCGATCGGGACGCGGCTGACACAGCTCCAGCTATTAGAAGGACCGCTCAATCGCCAGCGAGCTGAGACAAATCGGATCCGTTTAGTGCCCAAGCGTCCGGCCCGAGGTGCCTTGCTTGATCGCAATGGCAAAGTGTTAGCCGGTAACCGTCTTTCTCATTCCATCTCAGTTTGGCCGATCGCACTACCCCGTTCGGAGTGGCCTAACGTGATTGAGCGACTGGCCCAGATTCTCGATGTTGAGCCCGAACGAATTCAACAGCGGTTAGAGCAAGCCGGATATGAGTCGATTGAATCCATCACCATTGCTCGAAGCATTAGTCCAGCTCAAGCAACTGCAGTTGCTGAATTTAGCAGTGAACTGCCGGGTATTCGGCTGGAAGCAGAAGCTGTTCGCGACTACCCCCATGGCGATCTTGCTGCTCACGTGCTGGGCTACACAGGCGAAATTACCGATGATGAACTTGATAGCCCTCCCTACGAGGACTATCGGCTGGGCGATGTGATTGGGCAAATGGGGGCTGAAGCTGCCTTTGAAAGGACTCTCAGGGGACAATGGGGCGGGCAGCAAGTTGAGGTTGATAGCTCCGGACGGGTTATCAGTGTCTTGGGAGAAAAGACCGCTATCTCTGGAAATGATGTTCAGCTCACCATTGATCTGGAAGTCCAAAAACTAGCTGAGACGGCGCTGGGCGATCGCAAAGGTGCGATCGTTGCGATGAATCCCCAAAACGGCGAAATTCTCGCCATGGTTAGTCGTCCTACCTTTGACGCCAACATCTTTACCACCAAAATCACTGATGCCCAGTGGGAGCAGCTTCAAGGAGCGGATCATCCTTTCTTGAACCGGGCTTTGCAAGGTTTTCCTCCAGCCAGTACATTTAAAATTGTCACTTCAACTGCAGGCATTGAGTCGGGCGAGTTTTCTCCAGAGGTTATCCTGCCGACCTTTCCCTATGTCACCGCCGGAGGCATTCAATTTTGGGATTGGAACCGAGCCGGATTCGGACCCTTGGGCTTTCGGGGCGCGATGGCAATGAGCAGCGATACCTTTTTCTACCAAGTCGGCAGACGCATTGGTGGCGAAACCCTGATCGATTGGACAAGGCGCTACGGCTTTGGCTCCAAAACCGGTATCGAAATTGCAGCAGAAGAAAGCGAAGGTCTCGTTCCCGACGATGCGTGGAAGAATGAGCAGGTAGGTTACGGTTGGTTCTTGGGCGACACCATCAACATGTCCATCGGCCAGGGCTTTTTGCAGGCTACCCCCCTACAGGTCGCTGTGATGTTTGCGGTGCCAGCCAGCGGCGGCTACAAGGTCACGCCCCATCTCCTCAAAGGGGGACCCACTGATGCGTGGCGGGAGCCGATGGATCTACAGCCCATCACCGTCGAGGTATTGCAGGACGGACTGCGTGAAGTCATCTCCGAGGGAACTGCACAGTCGCTCAATCTGCCCAATCTTCCTCCCATTGCCGGCAAAACTGGCACTGCCGAAGCCCCGCCTTACGAAAACCACGCCTGGTTCGGAGCCTACGCCCCTGCCGACAACCCTGAAATTTTAGTCGTTGCTTTTGCCGAACACTCTGGCGGCGGCGGTGGTTCCATTGCAGCCCCTATGGTGAAGCAGATTTTGGAGAGGTATTACGGAGCAGAGGAAGGGAAGGAAGAGTAGGAGGATGGAGGAGTAGAAGGATGGAAGGGTAGTGGGTATTAGGTAGTGGGTGATGAGAGGAGGAAAACCCCGTAGGAGCGAGGCATTTGACTCGTATAATCGCCATCCATCAAGACTCTACACTCCAAATGCCTCGCCCCAACTCCACCAACGAAGAACGAAGAACGATTAACCATCAACCATTAACCATTAACGATCAACCATTAACGATTAACCACCAACAAACCACCCAAAATGAACCCGCCGTCCTCTGATCTATGGCCGCAGATTGTCAACACAACCCAACAGGCGCTTGAGAGTGGAGCGTTGCAACCGATCGCGACACAGTTACAGTTTATTCCTGACGCTAAGCTGAAATTTTGTGTCCGTATATTGGATAACTTGACCCGTAAAGAAGCGGCCAAGAAATCCCGACAATCAGCGCCTACTAATAAGCCTTTCAATCCTTTCTTCCCCTATGAAGAAGCACTTTTTGTGGCCAATCTTTCAGCGACGCATGTCTGTTTACTCAATAAATATAACGTTGTTGATCACCACATTTTGATGGTGACTCGGGAGTATGAATCGCAAGATGCTTGGCTAACTCAGGCTGATTTTGAAGCTTTTACACAGTGTTTGACTCAAATTGATGGCCTAGGGTTCTACAATGGTGGCACTATGGCGGGGGCAAGCCAGCATCATAAACACCTACAGCTGGTTCCTTTTACTTCCGAAATAGGTTCCCAAGAGCTGCCCCTTTCAGAACTGATTGATATTGAAAGAAAGCGACTCGAGACCGCATCACAGTTGCCTTCCTTACCTTTTCAGCATGGTATTCAGTCACTCACAATACAGTGGACGGCAAGCACCTTGGCGGCAAATAGCCAACAGTTGCTTCAGCTCTACAAAGACTTGCTGGTCGATGTTGGGCTCAATTTAGAAGCGGCTAAACCGGATGTTCCTTACAATCTTCTACTGACAAGGGAATGGATGATGGTTGTCCCGCGATCGCAAGAAAGCTACGCCGATATTGGGGTCAATTCTTTAGGATATTCAGGCTGGCTATTAGTTAAAACCCATGAAGATCTAGAAAGGCTAAAGAGCATCGGTCCGATGACACTTTTACAGACGGTTGGCAAACGCATCTGAGTTAGAAAAGGGGCACAGTCGCGTCCAGGCTCACGCCGAAAAAACCATTGTCAAATGAGACATTGCTCTCTGAGGAACGGCCAAACCCGATGCCGCCAAAGAGACTCATTCTGACTGATGGTGACAGCGAGTACCGTAGCTGTGCGGTAACTCTTTGGGAGGTTTCGTGGCGATCGTCTTGAGTAAAGTCAGTAATCGTAATTTGGTATCCCAACCGCGTATCCCATTGTGGGTTAAACCGGTAGCTCAAGGAGACGCCCAAAGATTGGGCCAAGGTACTGAATTCACTGGGATCGCTGAAAAAGAGTTGCCCCTGATAGTAACTATCCAAAGTTAGCCCTGGTGATAACGGATCGCGGCGACCTAAAAAGAATTCGACACCATTCCTTTGAAAGAAGCGTTCATCTAACCGGAGGAAACGATCGTCGAAGTCTTCGCGAAATAAGAATTGGCTGGTCCAGCTGAGCTGACCGTATACCCGGTTCGTGAAGTTATGTCGGATGCCAGCTCGAAACCGGAGTTCGTTGTAGCTAGAGGCTGTGAAGTCTTGATACCGGAGGAAATTAGCGTCTACTGAGGCCAATAAAAAGGTTCGCGGTCCAATGGCAGGAAAAGCCGTCAGCGAGATGCCTCGCCGAATAAAGGTATCGTTCAAGCGGCGAGGCTCAGTGGCCAAAAAGACGTTGTCGCTGCTGGAAGCACTTACATACGCTGACAAGTACAAAAAGGGGCGACGGGGTGGTTCTTGGGGGGCAGGTGGGGTTGCCGGATCAGGAGGATCTGGAACAGCTGGCGGCAGCGGGCTCAACTGCAGAACCCCTAACTCTGGATCGCTCTGCGGATCGCGCAGTCGGATGGTTCCTAACTCTGGATCTTGAAAAGGGTCACGGAGTTGAATGACGCCCAATTCCGGATCATTTACCGCAGGAGGAATCTGGGAAATCTCCGGAAACTCAGGGGAGCTATTGTCTGGGGATTGGGGTTCTGAATTAGGAGTCGCTGCAGTACTGGTCAGCCCCGACTGGGACAGCACAAACTCAGAGATGAGGGGCGATGCGTAGGTAAGTTTGTCTTTAAAGAGATCTGGTTTGTGGTTAGGTGCAGGTGAGTGTATCAAGTCAGGAACTGGCTCCCCGTTAAACTCAGGCAGCCGATGTTGTTTTTTGTCTCCAAATGAGGGTGTTTTGTAAAGTCCTGAGGCTTCAGAAATCGCTGTGGCCCCGTTTTTAACTTCCGAGCCAATCGTAAAGGTGAGA
>JBCBJE010000394.1:0-5583 GCA_038523735.1 Cyanobacteria bacterium J06626_18
AGATCGCAATCAAATTCCCCCCGGGCAGCGACACAAGATATGCACCAAAGAAAGGCAATGCGTAATTGAGGTTGTGAAAGATGACAAAAATCAGCACCTGCAGTGAACTGCCCCCTTGCACATGGGCCGCGCGAATCTGGCGCAGCTTAGGCGACTGGTAGGCATGACTAGTGGTCAAGACGGTCGTCTCGCGCTTGCCTTTACCGGTGATTACTTCCTTCGATGCAAATCCTTCTGGAATGGGATAAGGCTGTAGGTCTAGGCACTGCTGCAGATGAGCAATTGCGTGGTCTAAAAATGGCTGATAGAGTGTCGTCATAGGTCTCGGCTCTACCCCATCGCTGCTGCTAACGGCATGGCATCTTCAAACAAGAACTCATGCAAAAACCGTTCCGACCAGTCATGACCGAAATAGCTACTAAAGAGCCCCGACGCGGGATCTCGCTCAGCGCTGTATTGGTCATAAGCTTTTTGAGCTTGGACCACACGCTGAATGTCCATCGGATGCGTCAACGGCTCAGCTGTGTCTAGGAGCCGCCAATAAAGCTGCAAATAATCCTGGAATGCCTGAAACACTTGCGTTTTCACAGTCTCGGCATCGGTTTTGGCAAATAGCAGATACTTCGAGAAGTATTGGTTTGCATCGTAGAACTTCATCTCCAGACCCTGGCACAGATCGGGGTAGCGATCGTGCAGCGTCTTTAAAGGAAGGATGTACTTCTCGATGTAAGCATCATCCTGAAATAGGGGCTGGAAGTCCATCACAATTAGGTTCTTAACTTGCCCAAAGGATAGGAAGTCAATACCTAACAAAGGCAACTCAAACTGATGACCGGGATAAACCACACTGTTGAAGATTTGAGCGGTTTCTCCAGCGTCGATGTAGGTGTACCGAATTTTGCGCAACTCAGCACACCGGTAGCACCAGCTCTGAATGGTTGCAGGGCATCGTCCTCGCTCACTAATGCGGCGTTCCAAACCGTCAGGAATAGGGCGACTCTGCAGGCTGAATCGCTCTCGGAGCGATGCTTCCAGATGCTCAAGAAAAGACTTATACATTGCTTGATAAAGTGGCTTGTACCTTACGTCAGAGGGTAGAGGATCGATTGATGCCTTGTCTCGCTGCTACTCAGGAGCGTAACGTTCCTTAATATGCTGACGACACTCTAGCGAGGTTGTTTTCGACCATCCGAGCTAGATCTTGCTGCGAGGCCAGACGACGCTCTGAGCAGTAGGTCATAAGATAGACGCCGTCTAGCGTTCGTACAGTACTGACCCGCACCCGAAAATCATCCGTCAAAAACCAGCAGCGCTCTTGTCCTTGGTTTTGAGCGTACTCAGTATCAATCGTTAATACACCGTCCTGTCCGAACCAATACCGACAAACAACCGGAATCCTTTCGATATAGCCTTGATTACGCAGCAACTTACCAGAACGCCCAGTCGCGTCATCGGGAACATCGACCAATATGGCTGCTTGGTCAGAATTGGGAGCGCCATCATCTTCATGCGCTTGCCACATAAAGCTAGCACCGCCTTGAGCCTGGACTCCATCAATCCCCTGAGCGTGGCAAATTTTCTGAATCCGGTCATCTTCTGAAGCTACGACGTTGACATGGAGTTTCGATTCACCCGACTCGTCAGCCACCGTATCAAAATGATGAACCGTGCGCTGCGTAAACCAAGTTCCTTCACTCTTGCGAAAGAAATCCATCATCGTCATGGGGGGGACCAGCAACGTTCAAATCTCCCAAACTCAACAGTAACCAGATGTTTGTGTCTGCTTGCAAAGTACCAGACTAGGACTCATCAATACCTACAATTCAATCGATATTTTCCCTGTGTCAAGAAATGTAAACTATCATGAAAGGGTTCTGGTTCTGGAGGATGTCATGGATTTTCAAGAAATTGAGTCTTACCTGGAGAGTCCCAACCCTCAAGCTCGGATGAAAGCACTGGTTGAGCTCAGAAACCATGAGCCTGCGATAGTTGTGCCCTTGTTGAAGCAGCGCATGTATGACAAAGAGTTTGTAGTGCGCTCTTTCGTGGCTATGGGGCTAGGCAACAAGCAAACAGAAGAAGGCTTTCAAGCCTTGTTAGCCCTGATTGAACACGACAACGATCCCAATGTTGTTGCAGAAGCTGCCAACTCGCTGGCTAAGTTTGGCGATCGCGCCTATCCTCACCTTATTGAATTGTTCGAACAAAATTCACACTGGCTCATTCGACAGAGCATCTTTGGAGCGCTGGATGGCCTGGATGAGCCGGCCATCTTGCTGCGACTATGTCGGGCTGGTCTGGAAGGCGAGGATCTGGTTGTGCAAAGCACGGCGATCGCAACCCTCAGTCAACTGCATGGAACCGAACAAGCCGATGCGGCTCTAGAGATTCTTCTGAGGGCGGCCATCTCAGATATCGCCATGATTCGGGCGCAGACCGCCAGGACCCTCAAGGAGTTCGCTGCCGACCCCAGGGCCAGTGCAGCCCTTAGTGAACTCCGCCATGATGTGAATCTGCGGGTTGTTGGAGCAGCAATGGAGAGCTTGCTTTAGGAAGAGTGGAGGGGGAGTGAGTGGAGGGGCAAGAGGGAGCCGAGAGGGCGAGTGGGGGAAAGGGGGCAAATCCCATAAGGGCAAGGCATTTGGTCTGTATGCCGATCACATATCGAGACTCGATGCTTCAAATGCCTCGCTCCATCTCGACCAAGCGCCATCACCACCCACCAAGAACCAGTAGCGGAACCCATCGATGCCATCAGTATCTACCCATGCGAATGTTACGATTCTGGGCTGCGGCTATGTGGGGACAGCACTTGCCGAGTTCTGGAGCAATAAGGGCATTCATGTTATGGGTACCACCACTCACGCAGAAAAGATAGTCGCCTTAGAGCCAACAGTCGCTAAAGCGATGGTGGCCAAAGGGAATGATCTTGAGGCCATTCGAGCTGTTTTCGAGGGGCAGGATATAGTCATCGTGAGTGTCGCACCGACGAACGCTTACACGGTGGATGCTGCTATCTATGCGGCGACTTATTTGCCCTTGGCGGAGAATTTGGTCAAGGCTATGGGCCAATATCCTGAAGTTAAGCAGATCATCTATCTCAGTAGCTGTTCGGTGTACGGCGATCGCCAGGGTGCCTGGGTCGATGAAACAACTCCGATCGTGGCGAGCGATACCCATATACAGGTTCTGCATACCGTTGAGCAAGCGTTGCTTCAGGCGCATGAACAGCCACACCCAAAAGTCTGCATTCTACGCCTGGGAGGAATTTATGGCCCCGGTCGTGGGTTACGGCAGCGGTTTGAGGGCATCGCTGGCAAGACACTACCGGGGAAGGGCGATCGCATCGTTAATTGGGTTCATTTAGAAGACGTTGTCGCCGCGATTGACTTTGCCCGGTCCAATCGGCTGGAGGGTATTTACAACCTAGTGGATGACAGCGTGATGACGATCCGCGAACAGATTACGCGAGTTTGCCAAAAGTATCGATTACCTCTGGTCAGGTGGGATGCCTCGCAGCCTAGCCGGGCTCGTAAGAGTCTCCGGGTGCGTAACCAAAAGCTCAAAACAGCAGGATACGTGTTGTTGTACCCTACTCTAAGGATATGAAACTCAGAGATAGGCTTACAGCTAAGGAAATCTGAGGTGACAGCCTTACTTACAAGCATCATTGCATTTTTTTTAAGATTCTCTTTATTTTTTGGGCTATTGGTCAATCTATCTCGGGGTAGATGATACCTTTGTAGTGACGGCAATATAAAGAAAATGTTAAATACCTAAAAATTGGTATTTAGGCATGAATCCTCGCACCCCTATCTAGGGAAGGACGTACCGCATGAATGTTGAAATTTTGCGGCTACTCTGGTCTATCGTTTCTGAAATCTCACCGGATAGGGCCACGGGCCTCTCTGACGACGATTTAATCAGTAGCCTGATTCATAACATCAATAATCGGGTATGTCTCAGTCGCGAAGACCAAACGGCTGTTCGGTCATATCTCAGCATGCGCAAACCGCTTATTCGCGATGTACTTCAGAAGTAGTGAGCTTTTCAGTAGGGGGCCTTTTCGGCAGGTTGACTGTAAAGCAGCTGCCATGCCCCAGCTGGCTACTAACTTCAAGGGTGCCGCCATGCAACTCAACTGCGACCTTGGCAATATGCAGTCCCAACCCTGTACCCTGAATCGAGCCCACATTTCCACCTCGACTGAATGGTTGAAAGAGGCTGTGCTGGTCTTGTTCAGCAATCCCAATGCCTTCATCTTTGACTTGACAGATAACCTTTGACGTTTCCCCCACTAGCTCCACCCGAATATTGCCCCCCGCGGGCGAGTATTTGACCGCATTGGTTAGTAAATTGGCGAAGACTTGACGCAGCAGTCCTCGATCGCCCACAAATCCCTCAATATCGCCTCTAATCTTGAGCTTTAAATAATGCTGTTCGGTCGCCATTACCTGCTGTTCGGCAATCAGCTTCGCCCAAAAATCACCTAGGGAAAAAGCAACGGGCTGCAGTTTTAGCTTGTTGAGTTCTGCTTGGTTTGCCACCAGCATGTCATTGACAAGAGCGGACATATGCTTGGATTTTTGCTCAATGATGCCGAGAAATCGCGATTGGGTGGTCATATCAAGGGTGCGATAGTGCGCCTTCAGCGTTGCCGCTGCGGTTTGAATCGCTGTGAGAGGTGCATTGTATTCATGGGAAACCGTCGCAATGATTTGCGATTTGAAGGTGGTCAGGGCTTTCTCTTTAGCTAACGATGCTTGAGTTTGAGCCAAGAGTTCAGCTTGCTGAATCGCGATCGCCACGTGGACGGCTAACTCATCCAGCATCTGGACTTCATCTGCTTGCCATTGGCGGGGCCCTGAGCATTGATGCGCGGCCAAAAGTCCCCAAAGTAGGTTTGTTTCTGGCTGGTCGCCTTGGATGAGAATCGGTATCACCAAACTGGCTCTGACTTCAAACTGTTCGAGTAAAGCGATGTGGCACTCGTCTAAACCAGATGCATAGATATCAGCTACAGTCTGCTGACGACCTTGACAATAGGACTCGGCCCCGTGGTCGCGAAAATAGGTATCGTAAACCCTTTCACCCAGAGTTGGCGTCCACCCCTGACCCACTGATTCAGCAATGATTTGACCGCTCATATCAGTCGCAAATTGGTACGCCAAAACGCGATCGCACTGCAGCAATCGGCGCACCTCAGTTACCGCCGTTTCTAGTGTCTGCTCCAACTCTAATGACTGTCGAATCCGCAATGCAAGATGGGTCAGCAGGCTTTGACGTTCCTGGTTTTTCCGCAGTTGTTGTTCCAGCTGAGCTTGGTGAACAACATTGCGAACAGTACGCTGTAGACCGTCCCGTCGCAGCGCATCCTTCACGAGATAGTCGCGGGCGCCTCCCTTCATAGCCTGAACGGCAATCCGCTCATCACCGTGGGCCGTCAACATGATGATCGCTGTTTCAGGATGCTGAACCTTGACCTCTTCGAGCACCTGTAAGCCACTCATATCGGGCAGCCGAAAGTCGAGTAGAACAACATCAAACCGCTGATGCTGACATAGTGCCAATCCTTGCTCGGCA
>JBCBJE010000395.1:0-5569 GCA_038523735.1 Cyanobacteria bacterium J06626_18
CAGCTAAAACTGCTTATCGATAACGAATTGCAGTATCTCCAGTTTGTCCGCTTCGATGATCAGCCCGGACTTGAGTGGATAATTGTCCTGATCGTTCCTGAAGACGACTTCATGGAGCAGATTAATCGAAACACTCAAATCACATTTCTGCTCTGTTTTGTAGCGCTGATCATAACAGTTTTAATTGGATTGATTCTTACAAAATGGCTGACTCAACCTTTGCTGAAGCTGAGCGAAACCGCTAAAGAAATTGCTAAAGGCGAATGGGATAAAGCGATTGAACTTGAGCTTGTCGGTCCTATTGGTGACCTGTCACGGTCATTCTCAACCATGGCGCATCAATTGCGGGAATCCTTCACTAGTTTGGAAAAACGAATTGAAGAGCGCACAGCTGAACTGTTACATCTGAATCAAGAATTGCAGCGGATGTCACGCACTGATGAGCTGACTCGAACCGCCAATCGGCGGCATTTCAACGACTGTATCGAAAAAGAATGGCGCAGGCTCAGTCGCGAGCATCAGCCTCTGACGCTTTTACTCTGTGATGTCGATTATTTCAAAAAATATAACGATACCTATGGGCATCAAGCGGGCGATCGCTGCTTACGGGAAGTGGCTCAAGTCTTGATGCAATCAGTACAGCGTTCAGCAGATTTGGTAGCCCGGTATGGCGGCGAAGAATTTGCCACTATTCTCCCCAATACATCCATTGAGGGAGGGGTCCACGTAGCTCAAACCATTATGCAGACTCTCGACAAGATGCAAATTCCCCACGTCGGTTCGGAGAAAAAGCAAGTCACTGTCAGTATTGGTATCGCTGCCATTGACTATGGCGCTAAAAGCACATCCCAAGTGCTCATCGCAATGGCGGATCGGGCCTTGTACACCGCCAAAATGCGGGGACGCGATCGCTACTATATTCTGCTCGAAGAAACGGCTAAGTGATACCGATGAAACGGATTGATGAATGGCGTACTGACCACATGTGGTATACCGTTTAGCCTACAGTTGTCGCAGTGACCGCATGAACTAAGTTTTTGAGCGTCTTGGCGAAAGCCAAACTGCCAGAGTATTTGTTGCCAGCGACAGTCGCGGCTGTGAAAGAAGCGCGTCATGGCTTTTTCAGGATCCTCCCCGCGACGGACGGATGCAGATTGGTCGGATCGCAGCCGATAGCGAAACGGATCAAGCCAGTCCAAACGTCCCTGACTGTGCAGGTAGGAGAGGGCGATCGCCCCATCTTTGAATTCCTCTTGGACTGTTTGCAGGGTACCTTCGGTAGGAATTTGAGTGGCTAGTTTGGCCGCTTTTTGCTGAACCGTCTGTAGCTGCGTACGAAAGAACTTGGCGCGTTGGCGATCGCTAGGATCCAGGAGCCCAGTAGGTTCGCTGACGAGGGAGAGCGCATGGGCCAACTTACCATCCCGTCCAGCGCGACCAATTTCTTGCACGTATTCCGTCAGCAGGGTGGGCACCTGAAAATGGATGACCCAGCGGAGATCCGGTTTGTTAACCCCCATGCCAAAAGCATTGGTGGCAACCACTACCTGCACCTGGTTGTGAATCCAATCGTGTTCACGCTGGCGGCGATCGCGGGCGGGTAACCCCGCATGATAGGCTACCGCTCGATACCCCTGCTGCCCCAGCCAGTCCGCCAACCCTTCACTATCGCGACGGGTCCGCACATAGACTAGCCCTGTCTCTCCCGAGTGCTGCCGCGCAAATTTGATCAGCCCTTGTCGCCGTCCCCGGGGTGTCCACACCGTTTGCACCGACAGATCCAGATTGGCTCGGTAGGGGCTGAGGCGGACAACTTTGGGCGATGTGAGCTGTAGCGTTTGGCGAATTACCTGTTGGGCCGTAGGGTCAGCGGTGGCGGTGAAGGCTGCGATCGGAATATGCGTGCCCTTCGGTTTGTGTGCGACCAGTGCCTGACGGGCTGCACCCAAGCGGCGATAGGCGGGACGAAATGTTTCACCCCACTGCACGAGACAGTGAGCTTCATCCAACACCAAGCCATTGATTTGCAGCGTGGGCTGTATCAGTCGCTCCCAAACGGGTTGGCTCAAAAGCCCTTCAGGGGAGAGATACAGCAGCTTGAGGCGTCCCTGCTCAAGGGCCTTCAGGGCGGCGTAGCGCGATCGTTTGGGTAGTTCGCTATGCAGAGTAGCAGCGGGAAGCCCCAACTCGCGCAGTTCTTGAAGCTGGTTTTCCATCAGAGCTACTAGCGGTGACACCACCAACGTCGTCCCCGATTGCAGGAGAGCCGGTAGTTGAAAACACAGGGATTTGCCGCCACCCGTCGGCAGGATGATGAGGGCATCTTGCTGTTGCAGCAGGGACTGAATAATTGTGTCCTGGGGTGGGCGAAAGCTTGAGTAGCCCCAGATTTCTTGAAGGCGCGCCAGGATCGTGGCTTGGTCGGGAACAGTACTGAGTGTCATGGTGGTTGGCGATGCATCTGCCCTCAGCGTTCCCGGATTTTCGGCTGAGTGATGCTACTTAACTAGGTATCCGCTTCAGAAGTTCTTGTGAAATGAAGGGTAGAATCGCTTCGTTCCGGCTTTGCTCTGGCCCCTCAGTGAAGACTACGAGGAGATAGGGAATCTGATCCGGTAGCTCGATGTATGCGGCGTCGTGACGGACTTTGCTAGTCAACCCAGCTTTCGACCAGAGTTTCGCCTCCAGAGGAAGTCCTGCTCCCAGAAATCCGGTGACCTGGTTTTCTGGATCGGCTGCTAGGGCTTCAGGTGCAAGGGACCGCTTCATGAGGGCCATCATGGCTTGCGATCGCGCCCCCGTCACCGCTACCCCGCCGATGATGCTGTGCAGTAGTCGGGCGGATGCCTCAGTTGTCAGCATATTGCGATTCTCAAAGGTCTCGCCTAGAAAGATGCGCTCGCGTCCGTAGGGGCCATCGCACCAGGTTTTCTGATTCACGTTGATGGTTTCGAGTTCGGGCCACTGCAGCGATCGCAGGTAGCGATTCACCAAATTACGCTGTGTCTGCCAGGTTTCAAACGGTCCTTGAGGTAACTCCGGGCCGCTGGTAGTGCCCGTTAAAACATCGACGACTAAACCTGTGGCATCGTTGCTGGAATCCACAATCATGTCCCGCATGGCTCGTTCCAGCTCTGGTGTGCCGGCCACCATTTCCCGCTCCAGCCATTCGTGAATGGCCACAAGGTAAAACAGCTTCACGACGCTGGCTGGATAAATGCACTCGACGCCGCGGTAACTGGCTCCTCGGGGTCGGTGCTGCCAAAATTCAGCTGGGGTAATGGCACCCCCGGTGTTGATGGGAAACGGCGGGTCATACACAATCCAGGTCGCCGCGATTTGGTTGCGGGCTAGCCGAGGAAAAGTCTCCCACGCAGCTTCGAGTACTTGCTCCAACGCCGACTGCAGGTCAGAGTCTCGATTAAAGAAAGTTGCCGACACGGTTACGTTCCTGTGGATGAATGCCAGATCCACCATACCGTCTGGCGTCCCTCTTCAGCGCGTCCTCACTCGACTTCTCAGGACTCAACTCGTTAGGATGAGGCTGAGGCGATCGCGGGCTCACCCAGCGAAGCTTCAACCTGCACACTGTCGGCACCGTAAACGTGATGGGGAACTCCTTAGCAGACCTGAACAGCGACGATCGCGATCGTATTATTGAAATGGCCTGGGAAGATCGCACCCCTTTTGAAGCAATCGAGCTTCAGTACGGTCTCAAAGAAAAAGACGTCATCACCCTCATGCGCCGCACCATGAAACCCAGCAGCTTTCGCATGTGGCGTAAACGCGTCACAGGCCGCACCACTAAGCACTTAAAAAACCGGGGATTTGTTGAAGGGCGTTTTCGGTCAGCGAATCAGAAAGGTTCCTAACATCCCGCATCCCCCTCCACCGGAATCTCCACTACCTCACCAGCATTCTCTAACCGCAGGGTACCGCTCTCAACGTTAACGGCTTCGTAGCCAACTTCGGTGCCTAGCTGGACTGAGACATCGACTTGGGTGGCTCCGTCGATACTGGTGAAGCTTTGGGTATCGGACTGGCCGTAGAACTCTTCGCCGGAGGCTGACGTTCGGCGGAATTGGGTCATGGTGCCGTCTAGCTTCATCCACATAGATTCATCATCGATGCCGTTGAAGAAGACGACCTGGTCGTTGCCGATGGGCTTGAGAGACATGCCGCAGCCGCCGCTATCGACGGCAAAGAGTTCGTCTGAGGTATAGCTGTCGATCGAAATTGCATAGCCTGTACTGCTGGTAGCCGCTTCATCAGCAGTAGCTGCAGCAGTAGTATTCGGCGTCGTAGTTGCTCCACCAGTATCAGCCGTCGTTGCAGCGTCGCCAGTATCAATCAGGTCACCGCGAACCCAGCCCTCGATTTCCCATTCATCAAACTCGACGTAGTACCAGGCGAACCCATCATCGCCATCCACTGTTTTGAGCAGCTTTACGGCGTCCCCGGCCAAGCCATAATCTGTGGAGGTGGAATCAACATTAGGCTGCGATCGCACATTAATCTCGGCATTGGCTTCCTGCGCGGTCAGGCTGGCGGATTGAGGCGGATCAATCGGAGTTTCACCGGCATCGTTTGGTGCTGCCTCAGCGGTTTCGGATGGGGCCGTAGGGGGTTCTTCAGGAGCCGAAACGGCAGTTTCTGGGGCAGGCTCAGCTGTAGGGTTTGTCTCGGCTGTGGGTTCACCCCGTTGGCAGCCAGCGAGCGCTCCTATGCCTAAGACAATGCTTAACCCAATGGCAACCGACTGTGCGTGTTTCATGGTTCCGCCTCATCTCCATAGCCAAATGATAGGAGCTGATCAATAATCTGAATCCAATCTAGGAGGACTTAAGTAAGAAGTAAGAAGTCAAGGTTTATACAGTACTTGGGTGATTTCCCAAAATGAATATACCGCCGTAGGCTGGTGTCGAGGTACGAGACCCAGCGCTTCGATCAGTCATTTCTTTCTCAGAGATCACCTTAGTAGTCAGCATTCAGCATTTAGGGGAGCGTGGGCTGCTGGCTCCCGATGTCTTTCCGCTCTAAGCTAATAACCCGAAGTTCAATCATTCCTCTCTGGCATTTTATGGCTGATTTTTCTGCTTCTAGCGATCGCCCCGCTCCCGTCGCCTTGGTCACCGGAGCCTCTAGTGGTATTGGGCAAGCGATCGCTCGTACCCTGGCTCAGGAGGGTTATCGCATGGCGCTTTGTGCCCGACGGCGAGATCGTCTGGAGACCTTGAAAGATGAACTCGCTGCCACTGGGGCAGACGTTTTGATGCACGCGACCGATTTGCGTCAAGAGTCCGAGATCTTGGCGCTGTTTCAAACCATTCGTCAAACCTGGGGCGGGGTAGATGTGCTGATCAACAATGCCGGGCTGGGCCGCAAGGCCCCTCTGATGTCAGGTGAAACAGAGGCTTGGCGCGAAGTGCTAGACGTGAATGTTATGGCGCTCTGCATTTGTACGCGCGAAGCGATTCAGGATATGCGGCAGCGAGGCGATCGCGGCCACATTATTCACATCAGTTCGCTGTCAGGACATCGTGTCCCGAGTACCAGTGGCATGTATGCG
>JBCBJE010000396.1:0-5567 GCA_038523735.1 Cyanobacteria bacterium J06626_18
TAGCGCCTTCAGGAACCTGGGCTGTGCGCTTCGCCAATACGTATTGGCGAAGCGCACAGCCCAGGTTCCTGAAGGCGCTAAACGGGTGGTGGTAAGTGTTCGTCCAGAAAAAATCCATCTCAGCCAGGATGCTCCACGCAATGAAGGGAACTGCTATTCTGGCTACGTCAAACACATGATGTATCTTGGAACTCATTTACACTGTGTCGTACAACTACAAACCGGGAACTGCTTGACTGTGATGCAGCCTAGTCGGGCCGAGCATCAATTAACAGCGAACGCTCCTGTCTTTATTTCTTGGCGACCCGATGATTGTTTAGCCCTCGTGGGTTAGTGAAAATGCAGGTGGGAGGAGTGGCGAGTTGTTGTCTGTACTGCTGTACATTACTTTTACGCGTTGAGGAGAAAAGCTGTGCCACGTAAACGATCGCTGTATACCCCTCGATTCCGTCGGTTAGGCCCCACTCGGCGGCGCTTTCTGCAAGGATCTGCAGCGGCGATCGCAGGGGTGACGCTGGCCAACTGTCAGCAAGGGATTTCGGATGTGCAGTCTGATGGGGCTGCTGAATCAGAAGCGGGTGGCAGCGAAACCGCTGCTGGGTCAGGAACGTTGCATGTCTACACCTGGGCTGACTACACCAGCGATGATCTGGTGGCAGCTTTCAAAGAGGCCACCGGTATTGATGTCATTGTTGATATCTACGACTCCAACGAGACGATGCTAGCCAAGATGCAGGCGGGTGGGGGCGATGCTTACAGCATCATCTATCCTTCTGACTATATGGTGCAGCAGATGATTGAGCTGGGAATGCTGACCCAGATTGACAAAGACCGTATCAAAGGGCTGGAAAACATTTTTGATAAGTGGCAAGACCCCGTCTATGACACCGGCAACGCCTTCAGCATCCCCTATGCCTGGGGCACGACGGGGCTGCTCTACAACCGGGAACTCGCGGGTGGTGACATCGAAGATTGGGCCTATCTGTGGGATAACCAATCCGATTTGGCTCGCCGGATGACGCTGCTAGATGACGTGCGCGAAACCTTAGGGGCAGTCCTTAAGTCTTTGGGCTATTCCTACAACTCCACAAGTCCTGAGGAGCTAGAGGAAGCCTATAACCGCCTACTAGAACTCAAGCCCGCGATCGCATCCTTCAAGTCTTTCGGCTATGAGGATGAGCTGTACGGTGGCGACCTTGTAGTAGCAATGGCTTACTCGGTCGATGCGATCGCGGCCACGCTTGAGGATGAGCGCATGGACTACATCGTCCCCTCTAGCGGCTCCTCAGTATGGACCGATACGATGATCATCCCGCCCAGTGCGCCCAACGTGGATGCAGCGTATGAGTGGATCAACTTCAACTTAGATCCTGAAATTTCTAAAATGAACACGGAGACCCTGTTCAATGCGACGCCTAACAAGGTGGCCTTTGATGCTCTTTCCGACGAGTTGAAAGCCAATACCGACCTCTTTCCACCCCAAGAAATCTTGGACAATTGCGAGGGGATTGCTCCCGTTGGGGATGCTACGGCCCTTTATGACGAATATTGGACTCGGATTACCAGCGCATAGGAGCCTGCGATGGCTGTTGTTTCTCCCCCCAAGCAGCGCCTAAAGGCTCCAAGAGTCGGCATTGGGCAACGCTTTCAGCGGTTAGTCGGTCCCATCACACTCTTGGGGCCGGCTGGTATTTGGCTGATTTTGTTTCTGGTAGTTCCCACTGTATTGATTCTGAATATCAGCTTGATACCGGGATTGCGTCCAGGAGAGGCAACCGAAGGCTATGGATTGGGGAACTATTCGCAGGTCTTCAATCCGTTCGATGCGTCGTTTGACGTGGTGTATCTGCAAGTGATCGTGCGATCGCTCTTGTACGCCACGGGTACAACGCTGGCCTGCCTCTTGTTAGGATTTCCCGCCGCTTACTGGTTAGCGCTGATGGCCCCCTACCGCTGGCGCAACTTCTTGGTGGTAGCCTTCGTGCTACCTTTGTGGACCTCTTCGCTGCTGCGAGCCTACGCCTGGATTAGTATTCTGCGTCCTTCGGGGATGCTGAATGCCTTTATTGGCTGGGTAAGTGGCCTCTTGCCGGGGATTCAGCTGCCTCAACAAGACTGGCTGTACACTTCCACCGCCGTGGTCATTGGGCTGACTTACAATTTTCTGCCCTACATGGTGCTGATTCTCTACGCTTCTTTGGAGAAGCTCGATACTCGGCTGCTCGAGGCTTCAGCCGATTTAGGCGCAACGCCGCGTCAAACATTCTGGAAGGTCACGGTTCCGCAAACCCTGCCAGGTATTGCTGCGGGTTGCCTGCTAGTCTTCATTACCAGCATGGGCGACTTTGTGGTGCCGACGTTGCTGGGGGGCACTTCCAGCACCACCATTTCACGCCTTATCTATAACCAGTTTCTGGGTGTGGCCCGTAATTGGGGCTTGGGCTCAGCCCTGAGTATGGTGCTAATTTTGGCGGTGAGTTTAGCGATCGCACTGCTGCTGAAGTATGGCGATCGCGATTCTGTCTCTGAAACCTAGCGAGGGAAGCAATGTCATGAAGCAAGTCTTGGCCAAGCTCGGTTTTCTGTCGGCATGGCAGGCATGGTTGACGGTTGCCTTGTACGGTTTCATGTACATTCCGATTCTGGTGCTAGCCGTCTTTAGCTTTAATGACTCCACTCGCTACACGTCAGTTTGGCAGGGGTTTAGCCTGCGCTGGTATGAAATTCTGCTGCAGGACGCCCGCATTTTCCGCTCCCTGCAGGACACGCTCTTCATCGCGATCATGGCGGTGGGGATCTCAGCGGTTGTGGGCACTTTGATGGCGATCGGGTTGGCCAAATACATCTTCCCTGGCAAGGGTCTTTACCGGGGCGTTTCCTACCTGCCGCTGATTATTCCGGATATTTCCCTCGCCGTCGCAACGCTGGTGTTTCTGGCTTCGATGGCCATCCCCCTCAGCATATGGACCGTGATTGCAGCCCATATGGTGTTTTGCTTGGCCTACATCGCTGTCGTCGTTTCCAGTCGCATTGGTAGTTTAGACCCTCACTTGGAAGAAGCTGCCCTGGATTTAGGCGCAACCCCTGCCCAGGCGCTGATTAAAGTCCTGCTGCCTCAACTCATGCCGGCGATCGTATCGGGTTGCCTGTTAGCGTTCGTTCTCAGCATTGATGATCTGCTGATCTCCAGCTTCACCGCAGGCGGCGGTGCAAATCCTCTCCCTATCGAAATTTTTAGCCGCATCCGCAACGGCGTCAAACCCGACATGAATGCCCTCAGTGTTTTGCTAATCCTGTGCTCCGGTATGATTGCTGCCTTGGCTGAATACCTACGCTATCGTGGCTCAGTTGATCAGCGTTAAAGATGTCTCTCCCTGCATGAGCTTGACTTAAATTGAAGCGATATCGAGAGAGGGCAATCAGTGAAAACGGACAGTGTGTTCTACCGCTTATTCCAAACTGCGCCTGGAATATTGCTTGAGTTGGCCGGACAGTCCGCAAACAAAGCTATCGGATACAAATTTGAATCAGTAGAACTGAAGCAAACTGCTCTCCGTATCGATGGCGTCTTAATCCCAACCGAGACGCCTCCACAAAGACCTGTCTACTTTGTTGAAGTTCAGTTTCAACGCGATGAAGCCCTCTATCATCGCCTGTTTGCAGAATTGATGTTCTACCTCAAACAGAATCCCAACACAGCAGACTGGCGGGCAGTCATCATTTATCCCAAGCGAAATCTAAAACCTGAGCGACAAGACCTACATCGAGAGTTATTGACCAGCAAACGTTTCATTCAGATCTACCTCGAAGACTTATCAGAGTTGCCTACACTCCCCTTAGGTGTGGCAATGGCTAAGCTGATTATTGAGCCTCAAAATCAGGCTATTGCGAAAGCGAAAGAACTACTGGCACGGGCGCAACAAGAACCCCTTGCACAAGTTAGCACTACCGAAGTAGTCGATTTAATCGAGACTATCATTGTCTATAAGTTCAAAAATTTGGGGCGAAAGGAGATTGAGGAAATGTTAGGAATCGCAGAGCTAAAACAAACCAAGGTTTACCAGGAAGCTCTCGAAGAAGGACGCGAAGAAGGACGCGAAGAAGGACGCGAAGAAGGGCTGCAACAAGAACGGCGAGTTATCTTAGAGCGCTTGCTGGATCGAAAGTTTGAAAAGCTTGATGAGCAACTTGAGGCCAAGATTCTAGACCTAATTGTTTTGCCGAGCGATCGCTTCCTTGCCATTGTTGTCGCCCTTTCTCAACCCTCTGAACTGTGGAACAGTGCGACTGCTGAAATTCTCGAAGCCCGATTTGAATCGGTTCCCGATGACTGGGAAGCAGCACTGAGCAGAATTGAGTTGACTGGTCAACGTTCAGAAATTCTGAAACAGGCCCTTCTCGCCAATTTCCTCGAAGACTTCGGGATAGCTTTAGAAAGATTTGCATCTTGATTACCGCTGCCACACCCGAGGAATCACGCTAGTGCGTCCCGCATAGTGAGGACGCAGGCAACTCCATACAGCTGTAAACCAGCGACGGGCTTCGGTCGTTGACTGTCCGCGATAGCGACACAATAAACCTGACTGCAGCCGAGTGACCCCGATTTCGCCTGTGGGGTGAGCAATCGCCTCCCAAGCTTCCCGCGCAGCTGCTATCAATGAAGCCTCAGGTACGGTCCCAACCCAAGTCAGTGTGGCAATTACAGGGCACGTTTTGAGCGCATGTGGACTTTCCCACAGTACATCACTTCCCGTCAGACGCTGGGGGTCAACCCAAATGAGGCGATCGCCTTGCCAAACTTCAAAGCGCGATCGCACCTCACCTCGCCGAAACTGCTCCCCCCGCGCCGTCCGCCCCAGCCGCAAAATATCCCACCCTACCCAAGTCGCGTCTGCAGCCAGTTCAACCCGCCAGTTTTGGTGATACTGCGCGCCTTCAAACACGATCGCTTCCTGAGGCAACCACTCCAAACAGGCCCCTGCCTCTACCCTCACGGTGCCGTTTACCTGGGCTGGCTGGGGATGATCGCTATAGATTTTGGCCGCCGCTGCCGTTGTGAGGAGGGCGTGCGTTCCTGGGGTAAGACGAATGTCATAGCGCAAGCGATCGCCCCCCACCATTCCCCCTGCCGTATGCAGCAGTACCGAGTGACAAACCGCTGGTCCTTCTGGATAAAAGGGACGCTGGACTTTGAGCGGGGACTGGGTTTGCACTTGGGGTGTGGTGCGATCGCCCTGCAGGCTGTAGGTCAATGCTGCTTTACCTTGCCAGGCGCGATCGGCATTGCCGATATCGACTCTATTCCTATCAACTGTCTTCACTTCCACAAATTGCCACCCAAGTACTTACGTATTGATGCCAGAATAGCGGAAAGTTTAACTCACGTCTCAGAACCCAGGGTTCTTGAAGTTGAGCAAGACAATCTAGTCCACCCGATAGAACCCTGGGTTCTGGCTGGCAACGATGGGAGATTTGCTAAAGGAGTGGAAATTCAATTTGAGAATCCCCCAAGAGGCAATCATCCCGGATGACAAGATAACTCGCTATCTGCTCGTGCAAAAGCTGAA
>JBCBJE010000397.1:0-5564 GCA_038523735.1 Cyanobacteria bacterium J06626_18
CAGTGCCTTCACAAACATTGCTCGCTTGCCACGCACCCAAGTCAACAGCGTCTGTTCCTGAAGCGCCGGTAGCGATCGCAGCCACAGCAGCAGTTGCGATTCATCGGCTGCTTCGGGTCGTTGCAGCAAGCTATCGACGGTATTGCGCAGAATGTGCCGCCAAATAAAGTCACTATCGGCCCAGGGACCAATGTAGGTGAAGAAGGCGCGATCATTGAACTGGCGCTTCATCCGACCGAGGAGGTGGCTCTTACCTGAGCCTGAATCACCGGTCAGGATTACGGTGCGGGTGCTACTATCGGCTCGGACAGTCTGTAAAACTGTATCGACCGCTTGCAACACAGGTTTATGGATGGTTTCGACCTCTAGCGTCAGGTCCGGGCTGTCTTGCCAAAAGTTGCCCGGCTTAAACGTCGCGGGATCGAACGGATTCACGTTGCGTTGAATGACCTGCTGCAGCGATCGCTTCCGACTCATTGCCCGCCTCCCTAAACCACACTGATAAAGAATAGAGGGCCACCAATGTCTTGGGGAATACCCGCAGCCACTTCTTCCTGACGATAGTGAGTGACATCTTGTAGCGTACTAAGGTCAATGCGATCGTTCCGCTGCAGTTGGTAGAGCTGCTCATCCAATTCTCGGCGCGACAGCGGTGGCTGTAATTTGGCGCGGAGATGATGAATCGGCAGGTAGTTCTCGGTGTTAAGGGCTGAGTCTAAATGAACAATCGTTTGCAATAGGGTTTCTGGCGTCACTGCAGTTTGCTTATCTTCAACTGCGGTGACGCCAGCCGGTTGCTGCCGCATAAATTGCAGATAGCCGCTCAGCAGGTTCCAACTCACTGCAGGCGCAGTCCCCATTGGGGCACAGTCTTCGCGTAAAAATCGGGCTCCCTCCGCTGTTAACCAAACATTGCCCATCTGACGTTTGGTGACCCTAATCAAACCCTGGTTAGCCAGCTTGGTGAGCAAACGCTGGCGCTGGTCTTTGGGAACTCTTGGATGAATATTGCCAGGGGTAATACTGCCTCTTTGGCAAGAACTGAGAACCAACCGTTCATCAGAGGTGACGGGCAGTACAGTTCTGTCTAGGGTTAAAAGGGTTCGTCCTGCTGCCGTTAGGCCAAAGCGAACGATCGCGTCGTCACAGTCAATCAACCCTTTTTGGCGGAGCTGACGGCAGAGGCGATCGCGCTCAGCGGTTGCGGTCTTGGCATTGAGGCGAATCTGCGCGATCGCAGTTCTATAGTTGAAAAACTGCAGCCGCCGCAACAAAAATTTCAGCTCCAATGCGGGCAACTGCAGAACTTTGGGCTCCTGATGAGGCATAGCTAGAACAATCAAAAGCAAGCTGTGGTGAATATCAAAAGCATGGCAAGCGTACTATCTGCCAGATCTTGACGACATTACAAATTGTTCAGTTAGGCTATCGTTGTCTGAAGAAAGCCGCTGTGCGGTCTTTTGTCAGACACCTTTGGTCGAGATACTATGAGCATCTCTCCCAATACCATGCTTATTCATTCTCACAAAGGCTTCTACAAGTGATGAAAGACATCACTGATCCTAAGCACCCATCTAAATCACCGCAGGGCCAAGCTGACTTTCTTGAGCATGCGCTCGAAGGGGCCGAGGTCGGGGTTTGGAATTGGGATTTGATCACGGATGAGATGACGTGGTCGCAGCAACAAGAGCGGCTTTTTGCGTTACATCCCGGTGGCTTTGGCGGCACCCTCGAAGCTTTTTTGGAACTAGTTTTACCGGATGACCGTGACTATGTCGCCGTGACCCTAAAAAATATCATTCGGTCTCAGTCTACGCTCTCTACTGAGTTTCGGGTCCCGCTAAGTAACGGATCGGTGCGGTGGCTCAGTCAACGGGGACAAGTCTTTTCAAATCAGCAGGGAGAATCCGTAAGCCTAACAGGTATTGCTTTTGACATTACAGCTCAAAAAGTGACTGAGGCGGAACGGCTACATCAAATTCGTCGCGAGCGCTTGATTGCCGAAATATCGCAAGATATTAGCCACTCCAAAAATCTGAGGGTGATTCTGCCGCAGGTTGTTGGCGAAGTACGTGCCTTTCTAGAAGTTGATCGTCTTGTTATTGTTGACCTCCAGACGGAAACAGCAGGCCGAGTCACGCAAGAAGATTGCAGTAATGCGGTGCCATCCATGCTGAATTGGACGCTGCCACAGACCTGGCTTACGAATGCTCAATCCTTGGAACAGTATCAAAGCGGTCATTCCATTGCCGTTTCTGATATTCAGACGCAGGACTATACCAAAGCTGAACAAGCATTTCTGAGAGAGTTCCAAATTAATGCATGCCTAACAATACCGCTGTTAGAAGACGGCAAACTATGCGGTTTGCTATCAGCCCATCACCGTACAACCAAAAACTGGCAAACCGAAGATTGGCGACTACTCGGGACACTGAGTACGCAAATCAGCATCGCGATGCAGCGGGACCGGCTACATCAAGATTTGACTCGGGCCAATCGAGAACTCAAACGGCTAGCGTATCTCGATGGTCTCACTAAGGTTGCCAATCGGCTTCGGTTTGAACAGTTTTTACATCAAGAATGGCGGCGCTTGGCTCGCGAGCAGGCACCCCTTGCCATCATCATGGCCGATATTGATTGCTTCAAGTCTTATAACGATGTCTATGGGCACTTAGCAGGTGATGAATGTCTGCGGGTGATTGCTCGGACCGTGAGAGGAGCTGTAAAACGACCGGCTGATATGGTTGCCCGCTATGGCGGTGAGGAATTTGCCATTGTGCTGCCCAAGACAGATGAAGAGGGCGCCCGAACCGTGGCCGAAAAAATTCGCCTCCTGGTTCGCGAACAGCGGATTCCCCACAAACGGTCAGACTTAGCCCCTATCGTCACCCTCAGTTTGGGGGTGGCAGTGATGCTGCCTAACCTGCTGGAATCACCTGATACTCTGATTCAGAGGGCTGATCAGGCTCTGTATCAGGCCAAAGCAGCCGGGCGCGATCGCGTTGCGGTAGCAGCCTAGCGAGTCAGGATTTCTTCACCAAAGACTTGTAAAGCATAATGGCATCGACATAACGACCATCGGGCAAACAGGCCGCCTCAGGGATTTGCCCAATTGGGCGAAACCCTAACGATTCCCAGATTTTTAACGAAGCGCTGTTGGTCTCAAAAACTAGGTTGTACATGACGGCGCGGTAGCCGCGATCGCCCGCCAGAGATACCATCGCCTCTCCCATCATGCGGCCTAGCCCCTGCCCACGGACCTCAGGCGCTACAATAAATCCAGCGTTGCAGATGTGGCTACAGCGGCCTGGAAAGTTAGGCTTAATATAGAAGGCCCCCACGATAGCTGGTTGAGACGTTGAAACTGCCTCTATTTCACGATGCGCCCTCACTACAAAGGCATCTCCCTGCAGCCAGTAATTCGCAAACTCCTCAGGTGTCAGGGGGGTGCTTTGGGGGTAGCTGTCCCCCTCAAGAATCACGGCGTTGAACATAGCTCTGACAGCTTCTGACTCAGATGACGACATTTCATCCAGCTCTACACGTACAGAAGCCTTGGTTTGACGATAAATTGGTAAATCCACTGCTAATCCAAAGTGGTACGTAAAACTTGTTGATCGATTTGAGGTTGCATGGCAATCCTACATGGAAGCTGGTTCAAGGAAAATCAGTGTTTCTTTCTTTGGGGAGAGACCTGGCAGCGATTAGATCCCGACCGCCTATCAGCGGAGCCAGAAACCCGCGATCATCCATTTTGTATGGATCCTGGCGCTTTGCTTGATAGCCTTAAACTGGTGGGCGGGCTGCCCAAAAGTTTTTGGGTTGAGGTTGCAGAAGAAACCTCCCGTAAACGACGCAAGACAACCTCAACGGATCAGCGCATCACTGCCCAAACCTTTGCACTGCCTACGGTCCTGACAGCAAACAGGTGTCTGCCAAAGCACTCAGCCGATGATCCGACAGAGAATCACGATGCGATCGCGCTCTATCCCTGGCAAATCACCGGCATTTTGCTGTCCCGCGAAGAAACTGCCACTTTCCTAGAACAGTTACCGCTGGGCAGTCGCGATTTTGCCGGGACGGAAATTGGACCTGATTTAAGGTACTGGTCCCATGTTGCTCGTTGGGGCTTGGACCTCTTGGCACGAGGCAAATATTTACCAGCAATCGCGATTACGCCTCAGAAAACAACCCGAGCCCACTGGCGTCTGTTGCTCGACAGTGATACCGACACCGGACGACTGCGGTTATTCACCCAGACGATGCCCCTGGGATGTCGCACGTATCAGCCCGTGACGAAGCCTCGTAAGGGCACTGTCGCTGGCGTTAGCGTTCCGTTACTGCCAGATGCCGAAATCCAACTTTGTAACTTCCTGGAAGCAATCGTGGATGTTCAGGTGCGCGCCCAAGCCGATCCGACGATCGCGGGGACCGATATCCTCAGCCCTGATTTGCCCATTCGCGAATGGATTCAGGCCCTGAGTGGCGACGCAGACACATTAGAGGGGAATGCGATCGCCGCCGCGCGCCTCCGCGATGCCCTAACGACTTGGACAGCACCGCTACAAAACAGTGCCACCCAAAACCGCTTTCGCGTCTGTTTCCGCTTGGAACCGCCCGACGCGAGCCATCCTGACTGGCAATTGGTCTATTACCTCCAGTGTCGCGAGGATGAGACCTGCCTCATCCCTGCCGAGAGGCTCTGGCAGTATCCTGTGGAGCAAGCTGTTATCGATGGACAGTCCATCGACGCCCCTCAGGAAACCCTTCTAGCCGGACTGGGACGAGCATCGCGTTTTTGTGATGCTGTACGCGATAGCCTGCAAGAACAGCGTCCTAGCCGGATAGCGTTAGATCCTGCTCAGACCTACGTGTTCCTCAAGGCCATGGTTGATCGCTTGCGCGATAGTGGCTTTGGCGTTATTCTTCCAACCGGCTTAGATGGTTCAGGCCAAACTGCCAACCGCCTGGGTATTCAAGTGCATGCTCAAGCGCCTGATCGTAAGCAGAGACAACGTCTGGGACTCAAAAGCTTACTGAATGTGCAGTGGGAACTCTCCCTAGCAGGCAAGAGCGTTTCACAGAAAGATTTTGAAAAACTGGTCTCCCAAGAAAGTCCCTTAATTGAGATGGATGGGCAGTGGGTTGAACTGCGACCGCAAGACATTCGAGCAGCGCGTGAATTTTTCAAGCGCCGGACCACACCCATTGAGATGAGTGTGGAAGATGCGC
This sequence comes from Cyanobacteria bacterium J06626_18, assembly GCA_038523735.1. Classification (GTDB taxonomy): domain Bacteria; phylum Cyanobacteriota; class Cyanobacteriia; order Phormidesmidales; family Phormidesmidaceae; genus SIO1E4. The sequence continues at coordinate 5,233 of JBCBJE010000397.1, forward strand.
TCCGGATGAGCACGGGCGACAGCCAGGTGATCGACAAGTTACCGGTTGTTAGCTTCGAGACATCTGGTGTATTGCAAGATTTGATTCAGACACTCACTGAAGGCAACCAGACACTCACACCCATTACCGAACCAGAAGGCTTCAAGGGTAAACTACGTCCTTATCAAGCTCGGGGGGTTTCCTGGCTATCGTTTCTGGAGCAATGGGGGCTGGGAGCCTGCCTAGCCGACGACATGGGTTTGGGCAAAACGATTCAGCTAATTGCGTTTTTGCTCACACTCAAGCAGCGGGATCTATTAGACGCGCCCGTGTTGCTGGTTTGCCCAACCTCG
>JBCBJE010000398.1:0-5546 GCA_038523735.1 Cyanobacteria bacterium J06626_18
CTAAATGATTTTTTCGGCACTCCTGAGCACCTTTTAATTTACCTTTAACTGAATCAATAATTGAACCTGCATGGCGTTTTAAGACGCCAAACTTTTCTTGCAGTCGAGTGTTCAGCTTACCCATGTTCTCACCTGTGAGTAATCCTTTAAGCGCAAACAGTTCAGCAGGTTTAGAGATCTGATGACCATACGCAGCCGCAAACTCATGCAGACCAATTGGTAATTCAGTTGTAAATGTCTTGGTCTGCATGAAACTTATTTCACCTCGTCAATTGCTTTTGATACACCAGCTAACAATTTTTTGTTTTTACGACTACGAGCGCCATACAATCGAGCACTGAAAACCTGTACTAGTTCGATCATATCTTCTACTAATTCTTGTTCAAAACTCAATTCTTCAGGTGATTTATTAACGATTACCACTTCAGTTTCAAATTCTTCGCACATTGCAAAGACTAACTCAGCACCAAATCGCAATAATCTATCTTTGTGGGTAATCACCAATCTTCCGACATCGCCTTTTAGAATTCGCTTAAGTAACGTTCTGAGACCTCTTTTCTTGTAATTTAATCCTGAACCAAGGTCTTGAATAGTCTCAAATTGCCATCCGTTAGAACCGCTGAAAGCTTCTAAAACCTGAACTTGACGTTCGAGATCTTTCTTTTGGTCGTGACGAGAAACGCGCGCGTAGTTAATTGTTATTTTCTCTTCTATCTGTTGATTTGGTCGCGGTGTAATTCGCTTAATATCCTTCAGATAAAAGCGTCTATGTCCACTAGGCGCGCGTTCAAATTTAAGTTTGCCTGAGTCTGCCCACCTCCTTACTGTGTCTACGGAAACTCCCAATTCTTGGGCGGCTTCACCAATGCTAATTGTCACGGATGAATCTGTCATATTGAACTCAACACTACAGACTACACCCTATTATATGGGCATTTCGGAAGAAATGCATAGTTGTACCCAGAAATTATTCAGCAGCCCGCAGCCCCGGCCATGGATATCGCCAATCGCCTCGAAGGTGTCCAGGGCTGTGGCCAAACAATGCAACGCTTCCTCATACGCTTGCACCGCTTTCAAAATCAGCCCTAAAGAATGCAGCGTCCGTGCTTCGGCACCACGATTCTGGGTTTCGCGGGCGATCGCCAAGCTGCTGAGTCCCACCTCGTAGGCTTGTTCATAGTTTCCCTGTTCACTGTGAACCCCCATCAGGTTACTGAGAATAATGCCCTCACTGCGACGGTGATGAATATCCCGCGCGATCGCTAGCGCTGCTTGATAGACCGTCAGCGCCTCCTCATAGCGATTCTGGTTTTTGTACACATTGCCCAGACCACTCAACGAGCCACATTCGCCCAAGCGATCGCCAATCGTCCGTGCCAGTGCCAAATGCTGCTCATAAAACGTGATGGCTTCCGAGGCTTGCCCCATGGCGTCACAGACATGACCTAAGCTGCCTAACGCTTGTCCCTTCTGCACTTTGTTGCCAATCTGACAGCTCAGAGTCAACTGCCGCTCATGACAGGTCCGGGCCTCCGTATACGCGCCCAGCGAGTAGTGAGCAATCCCCAAGTCTCCCAGCGCGTTCATTTCTTCTTCTAACTGTCCCAATGACTGGCTCAAGTCAAGCCGTGCTTGATGGTGCGCGATCGCTTCGGCGTAGTTGCCTAAGGCATGATGCGTAATGCCCAGTAGCCCTCGATAGCGCATCCAACGGACAGGCTCATCCAGAATTTGGGCGATCGCCGCATACCGTTGGCAGCATTCAAAGACTTCCTGATAACGCCCCAGCGCATGGTGTGTGTGCCCCAAGCCGTCCAGCAACAGGGCTTCTTGATCTGGGAGCAGTTGACCCAGTAAGGCTTCATACAGCTCAATCCGCTCGCTGCTGTAGCCCCAAGTCCCTAGCTGGTTGTGCAGCGTTTCTTGGGTTGGGGTTTCTAGCTGAGCCTCCAGCAACGTATAAGCCAGTTCCCACTGCTCCAGCTGGCAGAGATGATGAAACGCTTCCAAATAGCCCCTCACCTGCTCTAGATTAGTTGCGGTTGGCTGCGGCTGATGGCGCTTTAGCCATTGGAGTGTCGCAATGTAGTGTGCTCGCAACCGCGACGTTAGTGGCTTTGACGGGGAAGCGATCGCCGCCGCGATCGCGGTTTCAATGGAAGCAGTAGCCAGTGCTGACAACATCAAGTCAAGATCGAAGCTTACGCCAGCAGACCGGCCCTACGAAATATATCGCGGGCCGTCAATTCTAGGTCTGGAAAATGGTCATCTCTGAGAGGACTATCACCACGATAGGTAACGGGTAGTGTGTCGGCTTGAAAAGCCGTGATGCTGCGAGCTGCTGGATCAACAATCCAGACCCGGATGACACCCGCAGCAATGTAGTCTGTGGCCTTTTCTGTCATAGCCCCGAATGTTTGGTCCGGCGAAATAATCTCAATGGCAAGATCACACGGGACGGGACAAGCTTCGTCAGCCAAATCATCGGGCAAGCGATCAAAATAAACAAAGGAAAGATCCGGAACCGGCCCCCATTCCTTATCATGACGAGTTAATTTGACGGCCCACTCTACACCAATTTCACCTCGCGCCTCGCCCCAGGCTTCTAGCAGGCGCAGCAAAGCTCGTTGGGTTTTGGAATGAAATCGTTTCGGAGCCACCTTGGGTACAATTTCCCCGTCAATAAGTTCGCAGCGATCGCCAGCCTCCGGCGAAGCAAGAAATGCCTCTAAGGTGATGGGGGTCTGGGAAAGTTGAACCATGAAGCCTCTCGCTGCTGAAATAGTTAAAGCTGCGATTCACCGACGTTCAGCATTGCAGCTTGCATCTACAGCTTCAGGATAAAGCCAATACACTTAAAAGAAATCTATCAAGATATCTTCCGCACAGTTTCAAGCCCCGGACTATTTCTGGTTCGATCCCCACACTTTGGAATTTTGCGGTTGCCATTTAATGGACGGAGCCTATCAAGACCTCGAACCCAATGAACAGGGCTGGCTGTGGAGTCACCAGCTGCAGCTTTTTTTGGGGGTTCATGATCGTCAACTGCGTTTCTTTACCAGCGATGGCGAGTTGGTGCCCTCGCCTGAAGAGGTCGCAACTGCAGCGACCGACGCGATCGCCGCTGAACGTCAGCGCACTGAAAAGTTTGCCGCCAAGCTCCGCGAGTTAGGCGTTGATCCCGAGCAGATTCCCTAGCAGACCAGATGCAGGTCGCGCTGGGTGGTCCAGACTTCAGGCCGGTTGCAGGCAATAACGCGCTCAACACAGCGATTACAGAGTCCAGCAATAAGTAAGCTGTCTTCTGAAGTCAAGATGTTTTCAAGCTGACAGCGAAGCTGTTCGCGATCGCGGGGCGTGAGCCGGACGCGGAAGATGGAGTATTGCAGCGACGTACCGTAGCCCTTCAGCACTTTATGGGCCTGGCGCCAGCGCTTCGGATCACGAATGTCATAGCAAATTAAATAGTCGTGTCGATTCTCTGCCATATCACTATTTCCTTAGCGAATCACCAACTGCCCAAACAAACCACCTTCGCCGGTCCATTCCTTCTCTAGCAGCCGCACTTCGAGTTCAATCAGGCGGCGATAGGTCAGGGAGTACTGCACCACGGGATGTTTCCAGCGTTCTTCTTTGCGACGCTCGTAGAGACTAATCAGCTTGCGGCGACCGCTGTCGCTAAGCCACACCTGTTCACCTTCAATGTCGAAGTCCGTCTCTGGCTCCCACTGGTTACGATTGATCGCGGCCATCACCGCCATGTCCACCAAAGGGACGCGGAAGATTTCCATCAGATCCAGTGCCAGCGGGGAGGCTTTACGATGCGGCTGATGATAAAACCCCAGGGCCGGTTCTAAGCCAACCGTGAGAATCGCATTCATCACATCTTTCAGCAGCAGGGCATAGCCAAAACTGAGCATGGCATTGAAGCGGTCCTTAGGCGGGCGGCGGTTGCGACCGGCAAAGTGAAACTCAGGTGGCGCGGTGTCAAGTAGCAGCTGTGGCAAGGCTCCAAAATAGAGCGCTGCTAAGTTGCCCTCCAGACCCAACAGTGATGCCAGCGAGTCTGCGGTGGGTACCTGCTTGAGGATGCGCTGCATTTGATCGATGGCGTTGGCTAGCTGATCATTGACGCCGCTGGTGTGGCGCTGTCCCCGCATCAGAAACTTGCGTTGGCTCTGGCCTCGACAGGTGACGAGCTGCCGTGCCAGCGTTAGGGTCAGCTCTGGATTGGTCAGTGCTTGATACTGCCGAATCCGGCGCTGGATGTTGGGCTGATAGGGAATAAAGCTGCCGGAGTAGCGGCCTGAGCCGGAGATGTAGTGCAGGCCAATGTCTTGCTCGGCACAGAAGTACTGGGCCTGGGTCGAAATCTGGACGTAGCTGTGCAGAACGAGCTGCCCGACCTGATGCGACGGCAGGAGTGTGGTGGTGCCGTCGCGCTTAGTAATTTTGAGCTGATGCCCGCTTTTGCCAATCCGAGTGCCGGACTCGGTGACATGTACCACCGTGCGCTCATCATCTTCAGGAAAGAGGCGGATAACTTTGTCAGTACTGCCTTCTGCGAGGCGCGTTTCTTCTGGTAGACACACGGGAGCTGCTGAGCAGCCATCACAGAGATGTCTTTGTGTCGTGACGGGTGGGCGCTCGGAAGTCGTTTGTAGCTGGCGCGCTTGCTCGACGGCTGCCCTAACCGCCTGCCGCCCCTGATCATCAAAGGGAACCTGCACAAGGACGTTGTCGCTGTGATAACGGATGCGCCCCTCAGGGATGGAAATGCCGAGTTCGGCTTCAAGCAGACAGGCATAGGCAAGGATTTGGATGCGATCGTTTTCCCATGCATGAGGCTGGTTATGCTCGTCCCGGTAGCTGCGGCCTTTCTTGTGCTCGTAGGGAATGGTTTGCCCAGCTCGCGTTTTGAGAACATCTACTCTGCCCCGCAGACCCAGCTCGCTATTCTCTAGCGTGAGCTGCTGCCACTCTTCACCACCCTCGCGTTCTAGTTCAGTGTGTAGGCGGAGCCCTGAGAACATATCGGCAGTAGTTTCGCGAACACCTTCGACTTCTTGCAGGTAGTAAAGCCGAGGACAGTAAGTAAGGGCATTGAGGGCGCTAATGTTAATGGGTTCTTGAAAGTCTGCAAGGGCTTTTGAGGTTTGCATAGGACGTATTTATAGTCAGAATTAATCCGCACTCCTAGAGAGCACTGCTGAAAAATAGAGATTTCTCAGTGGGTGGGCTCTCTTTTCTAATGACCCCAAAGCGCTGACAAAACTGATCCCGTAGGATCACGGCAGTTTTGTCAGCAATACGTCTGTATGTCGCTGATTTTGTCGAAGTTCAAGCGCACTACATATAGTCATATGGGAAACGGCTAGCGAGATAAAAGCATCTCTCTGGCCGTTTCCATTAATTCGACTTCTGAAGAAGTCATTGGGACGATACGAACGAGCTGGCTTATCGGGTGTACAATCCTGCGGAGTTTCCATTAATTCGACTTCCGAAGAAGTCATTGGACTTAGACAATTAGGGTGTAAAACTGAGCA
>JBCBJE010000399.1:0-5542 GCA_038523735.1 Cyanobacteria bacterium J06626_18
CACAAACCAATTATGCGCTATTTTGTAACGCAAGCGCTTAATCCGAATTCGTCTAAGCAAAAGCGATTATTGAAAGCGCTGCTTGCAGAGTCGAAGGTTTATTGGTCACTCGTCAAGGGAACAAGGCTTGTCTTGATGATCAATTTATTGACAGGGATTATAAACTTTTTCCTCAATCTCCAAATTGTGGTGGCTGAGTTCGGAACGTCTGCGTTTAATCAACAAGTAGCACAGGTTAATGCCATTACCCGCATCGCGCTCGCAATCCCTGAATTTGCCGGATTTTGGATTGCTGTTATGCTCATCCGCCGGGCGATATCTTATTATCTCCCTGAGGAGGAGTATGAAGAACAAGATGACAGCGATTTCTGGGATCTCCTGCAACTACGTGAGACCCAGAAAACCACTGCAGAGTCATAGAATCTAAAATCAGAAGATGACTTTCATGTCATTGCATCGTTACAGCCAAAACCGTCTCGATCGCATTGACAATCGCTTGGGATTTCTGCGGCTCAAGCGCGTCGGAATGGGGCGCGGCAAACTGACCCTCATCATTGTCGAAATACTTACCAGAAGCAGCTGCAAATTCATCTGTTAGAGCCGCGCGAACCAGTATTTCCGCACCTATACGAATATCGCCGCCAGCGATGCCAAAAGCCTGTTTCACCATCTTGCTGCCCAGCAGCGATCCGGGGTTGACCGCGATAATCGCTGGACCGTCATCCTTGAGCGAAAGTGCCAGGCTGCGAGACCACGTGGTTAGTGCCAGTTTACTTTGGGCATAAGCTGCGCCATCGGACAAACTGACTTGTCCGGTCAGCGCCTGTAGATTGACCGGCGACTGCGCAGCGGAAGAGAGGTTGACCACCCGCCCAGACGTGCCAAGCAATGGTGAAAGTCGTTTTGTGAGTAGATAAGGTGCGATCGCATTCACTGCAAAGCGGACATCAAGCCCATCTTGCGTAATAGGGTTGGAGGCATTGTAGACACCTGCATTGTTAATCAGCACATCCAACTCAGTGTGCTGTTCAGTCACTGCCTTTGTCAGTGCTTCGACATTGACCATACGGGACAGATCAGCCATGTAGCGTTCAACTTGCCCATCACCCGGCAGTGCGGCGAGCGATTTTTCTGTTGCCTCCAGCTTTGTTGGATTGCGCCCATGCAACAGCACAGTGTGTCCTTTCAAGACCAGCATCTTGGCCGTTTCCAACCCGATGCCGTCGGTAGAACCCGTAATTAAAATCGTTTTTGGCATGGTTTTAGCTCCTTCAGTCAGCGAAGTCCGACAGTATGTCTTCGGCCAGACGTTGCAGTGTTATTTCGATATCCGCCTGGTTAAAGCGCAGGTTCAGCGCCACATGATTCACGCCAATTGCTTGCAATGATTTCAGATAAGTCTGAAGGTGGTTTACGCCCAGCCGCAATCCCAGATGGATCGATTGCGGCGGTGTATCAGGGTCTTTGGTCAAATCAATATAAAGCGGTTGCATTATAGGTTTAGCAGGACCGCCTGTAGCCTCAACCCGTGCTCGCCAGTCGCGAATGATTTGCGCTTGCCTAACCGGATTGCGTGGATAGGTTATCCAGCCGTCGCTATTTTGAGCAATCCAATCGGGCTCTTGCTGACTGCCCCCCGTAACCAGCAGTGGCAGCTTTCCCGATGTCGGCTTGGGCAGCATATCTATGCCGCCATTAGGTCTACCAAACGTATTTTCAAACGCGGGTGAATCCTCACCCATCTGTCTGATGTAATCAAAACTCTCCCGAAACCGGGTCCCGCGATCGCTATAGGGCAAATTGAGCGCTGGATACTCCTCTGGGCGATCGCCCGAAGCCACCCCCAGCAGTAGCCGTCCCCCTGAAAGCACATCCGCGGTGGCTGCCGCCTTGGCCACATGTGCTGGATGACGCAGCGGTAGAATGAGACTGGCCACACCGAGGGCGATTCGTTCGGTTTGGCCCGCTAAAAAGCCTAGATAAACAAGCGGATCATAGGTCTGCCCCGCATCCCCAAATGAGGGGACATTGAACGGCACATCCCGTAACCAAACGGCAGAAAACCCGAGTTCTTCAGCCAACTGAACACGTTCAATGTGGTGTTCCATTGTAGGCACCGGCCCCCTTGTATAGGTCTCGATCGGTACGACCAGGCCGAGGCTCAACCGCTTCGGGCGGAACACGGAGCTATATCCCCGATTGATGGGCTGAAACCCTATATCTTCTAAATTCTTGAGCATATTGAATGCTAGTTAATTTCCTGAACACTAACGACCATCGCTTCCCAACCGCGTTGGTTGTTCATGTCGAACTGTGCACCATTTTCATCAGTCCAGGTAAAGCGCTTCAATGCGGCGGTTTGACTGGTTGCCTGATAGAGCCAATAGGCCTCTTCCTTCAATGCATCCTCGATTGGCTTGTCGATTGAGGCGTAGACAGTCTGTTTGCACGCATTGATCGACTCAGCGGGCCAGAGCGCGATGCGGTTGGCCAATGCTTCAACAAACGGGCCAATTTCTTCTGGGTCGAGCGCCTTGTTGATGGTGCCATAGGCTTCGGCCTGGTCAGCATCAAAGTCTTGGGCACCCAGAATGATTTCTAGTGCCCGTCCCAGACCTGTCTGACGGGCCATGCGCGACGCACCCCCACCACAGGGTAGGATGCCCATGCCAACTTCCATCTGCATGAACTTTGCCTTACCGCGAGCCGCAAAGCGCATATCGCAAGCGAGGGCAAATTCGTGCCCGCCGCCGCGGGCGAAGCCTTCAATCTTGGCAATGGTGGCCTGGGGTAGCTTACTAATGCGCTCCAGGACAACCTGCAAATCGAGTAGTTTGGCCTCGTCACGGGAGACTGCGATCGCAGACATGGCCTTGAGAAAATTCGTATCGGCATGGGCCACGAAAATCTCGGGATTTGCGGATTGAAACACCACGACCTTAATGCTGCGGTCCGCTTCGAGCTTTTGAGCCAACATGTTTAGGTCGGCAAGCATCGGCAGGCCCTGAATATTGACGGGTGGATAGTCGAAGGTGACCCACGCGATCGCGGTTTCAACCTTGACGTTGAACGTGGTGAAGTTGTCGTAGTTCATTGGGTGTCTCCTGCATTTCTAGATAATGGGTATTGCATCTGAAGCAACGGTTAGGCCAGTCACAGGGTGGTGCCGAACCCTTGGGGGCAGGCCCCCCAACCCCCGATGGGGGGAACTCACTTCCCCACGCCCCTCAAAAGGTAGACTCCGATACGGGAAAGTCGATGGGGAGCCGCAATTGTTCAGACAGGATTGAATTTTGAAAGTCCTTGTCAGCAACTAGAGAAGATGCCTTGCCGCATCGCTTTATCAACTTAAAGTGGGAAATTGGGTGACGAAAGAATTCAGGCACCAGAAGCTAGGAGCTAGGAGCTTACTGGCTTCCGGCTTCCGAACCTCTACTTGGCTAGAGCTTTCCGGCTTAACTGAGTGCCCCTTAGTGATTAAGGGATGTGCGTCATCTCCTGGAGCCAAAATTTTTCAAAGGCTCCTTCAGTGGGCTATGCCGGAACGACGTCGAACTTGCCCTCAGCGCGCACGTAAATGATGCATTCCTCTCCCGTTTCGCAGGCGACCTGATGCACCGTCTCCCCTTCCGAACCGAAATAACTGCCTGGCTGCAAGGTCTTGACATCGGTCTCACTCGACGGGTGGTGACTGGGTTGCCCCTGGATCACAACAGCACGGAATGTTGAACTTTGGCTACGCATCATGCCAGCGAATCCGGTCGGCAGCTTGACGAAAGTTCCGTTTAACTGACTTTCCTGTGGGTTGCCCCAAAGAAAGGCGATCTTTGGTCCATTGGCAGAGGGTGGCACTCCGGTCTGATCAATCCAAGCAATGTTCGATGCGTCCAGCCAAACAAGGTTTGATGTATCGACGTTGACGGGCCTTTCGCCGTTATCAAACGCCTCCTCACTCGGAAGGACGAGATAGGGTCCTTCCTCAATCTCGATGTATGCCAAGTTGTTATCAGCGTCGGCAGCGGTAATGTGCACTTCACCCGCAGGCTGTGTCCAGAAAGAACCTGCTGGCAGCCACATATCCTCGGCACCTGGATCATCATTATGAACGAGGCCACTAACGACCACGCCGCGGTAGGTGACATTGTGAATATGGGGCGGCGATGAGAAGCCGTCTACAAACTGAACGAGGAAGCCTGACGGCCCAGAGCCTGTGCGATCGCCCCAAAGCGTACCCGCTCGCGGGCTTTGGTCGCCGCGGGCCGGGTTGAGCGGTCCCCACTCGATTTCAGAGGTCAAGACGACCTGTGAGGTTGGAGTGGCTTGGGGTTCCAGTTCGGTCGTTTGGGATGCGACCTGTGCGCTACCCAGAACGGTTACCAAGAGTGCCAGCGCGAGTGTTAGAAACGTCCTCAGGTTCTTCATTTTGAAAAGTGTGAGACTTCTACTGAACTGCTTGACTGCCAACTCAAAGACTGATGCTGATTAACCCACGTAACTCATTTCGTAGAGGGTAAATTCGGCGATCGCACCTTCAGTCGTTTCCATGTAGGCTTTCATATGAGGAGCATTCATATGGTTCTGCCAAAGCTCGCGAGACTCCCAGTTTTCGTAGAAAAAGAAGTGTGCAGGGTTCTCGTTATCCTGATGCAAGTCGTACTGAATACAGCCTTCTTCGCCCCGTGTAATTGGGATCAGTTTCACTAATTCGTCTTTGACGAAATCAACCTTGTCTGATTCGGCGTGGATATGAGCAACGATAGTGAGTTTAGACATTTGTTCTAGATCGCCTTGATGGGGTTAACGTTTTGGTGTGCTGTGCTAGCGAGATATGCCCTCACGCTCAGCTTTACTCCGCAGTAAGACCATCCAACACGGTCTTGCCGATCGCCTTGCCACTTTCCTGTAGTTCGTGGGCAGCACGCAGGTTTTCGGCATTTAGAGTGCCGCCACGGTTGTTAACCGTTGGCAGCAAAGTGCCATCGTCTAGAAGTGCTGAGACCCTGTTGAGCAATTTGTGCTGCGCATCCATGTCGTCTGTTTGAAACATCGACCGGGCAAACATGAACTCCCAGCTAAAAGAGAGTGCTTTGGGCTTCAGCGCGGTTATATCGAGAGCGTCCGGATCGTCGATGAGGGCAATATGACCGCGCGGTTTGATGAGTTCTACAGTGGATGCGAAATGCTGCTGAGTATGAGTGAGTGAGGCCACATATCTTGGCGAAACACCCAAAGCTTTAATCTCTTCGTCGAGCGGATTGCGGTGATTGATAACCTGATCGGCACCCATCTTCTCAACCCAAGCGCGCGTATCATCCCGAGACGCGGTCGCAACCACCGTCAGCTCTGTGAGCTTCTTCGCGAGTTGGATGAGAATCGAACCAACACCACCAGCACCGCCGATCACCAGCAGCGACTCACCAGATCCTTCGCCTTCTTTAAGTCTCAGACTGTCGAATAAGATTTCCCAGGCCGTAATACTGGTGAGAGGCATGCCAGCAGCTTCTGCGAATCCTAGCGAAGCTGGTTTTTTGCCAGCAATGCG
>JBCBJE010000400.1:0-5532 GCA_038523735.1 Cyanobacteria bacterium J06626_18
GAGTATGCTGACCCCAACAAATCCATGCTGGAGCTGGTGCTAGCACCGGCCAAAGACTGGATTGATAAGTCAGACGAGGAAATCCTAGCGGCAACTATGACCGAGCTGCATCGCCTCTTTCCACAGTACTTTGAGGGTGAGATCCCAACTAAGCTGCTGAAATCCAAAATTGTGAAAACCCCTCGCTCGGTCTACACGGCATCCCCTGGCAGGCAGGCGTGCCGTCCTGACCAAACAACCCCTATCAGCAACTTTTTCCTGGCTGGAAGCTACACCATGCAGCGCTATCTGGGCAGCATGGAAGGGGCTGTACTTTCTGGTAAGCTGGCAGCGCAAGCCGTAAATCGGCACTATTCAGAGACCCTACCCGCCACTGAGCAAGAGCGCCAACCTGCCGGAGTTTCCTGAGGAAACCACGGGCTGATAGTCGAATCGGGCTGGCTTTACCGTATTCTGGGAAAGAGAGCCAGTCTGCCGGCGGCGGACTCAACGCACTGTGATCTGGTTATGTTTCGAGTTTCCAGCTTTAGAGATTGATGCTGCAACTGTCCAACTCGCCGCAGTTTAAACAAATGGCCTCCTTACAGGACGCCTACGAAGTCTGTCGTCAGATTACAGCAGAGTATTCCAAAACGTTTTACTTAGGTACGTTGCTGATGACCCCAGAAAAGCGTCGTGCTATCTGGGCGATTTACGTATGGTGTCGCCGTACCGACGAGTTGGTCGACGGTCCTCAAGCCGCTTTGACCACGGAAGACACGCTAGACCGCTGGGAGCAGCATTTGGAATCAATTTTCCAAGGCTGTCCAATCGATGACACCGATGTTGCACTAGTGGACACGCTGGAAAAGTTTGCCCTCGATATTCAACCCTTCCGCGACATGATTGAAGGGCAGCGGATGGATTTGTATCGCGATCGCTACGCCACCTTTGACGAGCTGAATTTGTATTGCTACCGCGTGGCAGGCACCGTGGGGTTGATGTCTACCACCGTTATGGGTATCGACTCAGAGCAGCACACAGCGCCTTGGCGACGGTATGAACCCATCCCCAACCCCACAGAGGAAGCGGTAGCTTTAGGCATTGCCAACCAGCTAACCAACATTTTGCGTGACGTAGGCGAAGATGCCCGTCGCGGTCGCATCTATCTGCCGCTGGAAGATTTAGCGTTGTTTGATTACACCGAAGCTGATCTGATGAATGGGGTCATCGACGATCGCTGGCGATCGCTTATGCAATTTGAAATTCAACGCGCGCGCAAATTTTATCGCGAGGCCGAACGGGGCATCAGTCTGCTGAATCCGGATGCCCGCTGGCCTGTCTGGTCAGCCCTCGTGCTCTACAGCAAAATCCTCAGTGTGATTGAAGACAACGGCTACGACGTTTTTAACAAACGGGCTTACGTCCCCACACTCAATAAGCTTTGGTGCCTCCCTGGGTCGCTGGTGCGATCGCGGATTCTTTAAGGCAAAGGGAATAGGGAATAGGGAAAATTCGTAGGGTGCCATATGGCCCTCCGGGCATGACTGGCGTTAGCGCGTAGCAATGCACTCCTAGCAACAAAGAAGTGAATGGTTTATTTAATGGTTTATTTATAGAGTGCCATTTCCGCAGCAATGCACCCCCACCCCCAAAATCCACGCCCAAGCCAACATGAAACCCTACCAGAGCATTGCCATCCAAGAATGTGGGGAACCGCTAGTCCCCCTCGCCCTTGATCGCTTGACAGTCGTAACGCCCCATCCTTACCAAGCCCTCGGAGCCCCGTACGGCGATCGCTCCCCCTACTGGGTACGCGCAAGTGTGGCCAAAGCTCTGCTACAGGCACAACAGCACCTGCAAACCCTCCATTCCGGCTGGCGCATTCAAATCTTCGACGCCTACCGTCCGATTCCTGTACAGCAATTTATGGTGGACTACACGGCCCATGAACTGGCGCAGCAGCAGGGGCAGAATTTTGAGACGCTCACCCTCCCTGAACAAGAGGCCATTCTGGCCCAGGTCAATCAATTTTGGGCTACACCCAGCCAAGATCCCACCACACCACCGCCCCATAGTACAGGAGCCGCTGTTGATATCACGCTGGTCGATGCGGCAGGGCAAGCGGTTGACATGGGATCGCCGATTGATGAGATTTCGGCGCAATCGCACCCAGACCATTTTGCTCCATTCGCGGATCCCGACAGCCAGCAATTCCATACTCACCGCTGTCATCTCCGTCAGAGCCTGAGCCAGGCTGGCTTTCAACAACACCCTAACGAATGGTGGCATTTTTCCCTTGGCGATCAGCTATGGGCCTGGTTGAGCCAGACATCCCCCGCCCGCTACGGTAATGCTGACAAACTATAGCGCCATACAAACAAATCAAGATGCCCCCCTTTTCCCCTTTCCCTTTCATCCCCAACCATCAAGCCCAGCCCCTTTCCCTTCTGACTCCTGCCCCCTGACTTCTCCCCAAAAGATACGTCAGTATAGAGTCATATAGAAAGAGCACCCCATACGAGGCATCAACTTTGGATACGCTGCCAAAAGAGGATTTATTGAAATCGGTTGAAAATCGTGAAACCCTGACACGGGTGCTGGATCAGGCAGAGCAGGCAATCCGCACCTGGGAAGTTGTCTATACCGATTTTCTCTCACCTCCCGAATTAATGGAGGCTGAGACTCTCTTTCAGCGGCTGACCGAGGTGCAGTTCATTGCAAGCGGCGGCTATCCACAGGCAGAGCGGCGGCGGGGGGCGATCGCCCGCGTTGATTTACCTTTGGAGATGAGCGAGATTCCTTTGGCGCTGTTGAGCATTGCCGGTAACTTCTTGTTCGATACCGCAACGCACCGGGACTTTCTGGGCGCGCTGTTGGGGACTGGCCTAGTGCGGGAAAAAGTTGGCGACATCATTGTGCTGGGTGAACGCGGGGCACAAGCGATCGTGGTGCCGGAATTGGTGGAATTTTTGGAAATGAACCTGATGCAGGTGCGATCGGTGCCGGTAAAAACGCGCCCCATTGACTGGAATGAGCTACGGGTACGGGAGCCGAAGAAAAAAGAAATGACCACGGTAGAAGCATCCCTCAGACTGGATGCTGTGGCTTCGGCTGGATTTGGCATGTCGCGCAGCAAGATGGTGGACTTGATTAACACTGGCGATGTGCGGGTGAATTGGAAGTCCATCACACAGCCTAGCCATACATTGCAGGCGGGTGATTTGGTAGCAATTCGGGGCAAAGGGCGCTTAGAAATTGGCGATATTGCCGTTACTAAGAAGGAGCGCTACCGCGTCAATCTAACTCGTTATGTCTAAGGACTTGCCGGTGAATTACGAACCGGTCAAAGATACTTGGCGTTGTACACTTCCTTCTGACCCAACGGCAACTCCTCTGCTCTCTGCCTTGACTAAGGCAACTCAACGGGAGCACGCAGCCTTTTATGCGCCTGGCCATAAGCAAGGAAAAGGGGTTTCCGAATCGCTCGCAGCTCTTCTGGGTAATTCAGTTTTTCGCGCTGATCTGCCAGAACTGCCAGAACTGGATAATTTATTCGCGCCCGAAGGTCCCATTCAGCAAGCTCAGCAGTTAGCGGCAGAGACCTTTGGCGCCGAAGAGACCTTTTTCCTCGCCAATGGTTCGACCTGCGGCATTGAAGCGGCAGTCTTGGCGACCTGCTCACCAGGCGATAAGGTGCTGGTACCCCGTAATGCTCACCGCTCGGTGCTGGCAGCGCTGATTTTATCGGGTGCTCGACCGGTGTATCTAGCACCGACATATGATATTGAGTGGGACTTAGCCTACGGGACGATGCCTGAGCAAGTGGACTCAGCGCTGGTAGAGCATCCTGATATTCGCGTCGTGGTTGTGGTGTCGCCCAGCTACCAGGGCGTGTGTGCCGATGTGGCCGCGATCGCCCCTCTTGTTCACCAACGATCGCGCATCCTGATCGTGGATGAAGCTCATGGCCCGCATTTGAGTTTTCACGATCAGCTACCGATGGGGGCGATCGCAGGCGGAGCCGACCTCGTGATCCAGTCCACCCACAAGGTTCTGGCAGCGCTGACACAAGCTTCCATGCTGCATGTACAGGGACCGCGCGTTGACCGTGACCGCCTCCGCCAAGCCCTGCAACTCACCCAATCCACCAGTCCCAACTATCTGCTGCTAGCCTCTTTAGACGCCACTCGTCAGCAAATGGCCCTGGAAGGGCGTAGGCTAATGGACCAAACACTCGCGATCGCGCAGCAGGTGCGATCGCAGCTCACCGCCTTAGCCCCACTTCAGACTCTGACACCTGCGAACGTTTCAACCCTTTCTTCCTGCTTCCAGCTAGACCCCACACGCCTCACTGTCGATGTTTCGGCACTCGGCATGACAGGATTTGCAGCCGACGAGCTATTACATAATCATCTTGGGGTCACAGCTGAGCTGCCAACCCTACGACAGCTCACCTTCATCCTCAGCCTGGGTAACACAGCCGCTGACGGCGATCGCCTAGTTGCAGCCCTCAAGACTCTAAGCAAGAAAGTCGCCTCAGACGCTCAGCCTCCCACAGCGATCGCAATCCCGGAGCCGTTACACTATCCAGCTCTGACAGAACCCCCACTATCTCCCCGCGACGCTTTTTTTGCCCCTTCTCAAACCGTCGCGATCGCCCAAGCCGCTGGGCACCTCTCTGCCGATACGCTCTGTCCCTACCCGCCCGGAATCCCCGTTCTGCTACCAGGTGAAGTGATTACCCCCGAAGCGATCACTTATCTGCAGCACATTCAGGTCGCTGGAGGCATCATCACAGGTAATCCTGATTCCGGTCTGCAGTCATTGCGGATTGTAGCTACCCATAGCAACACGTGAAAGCTGCCTGATACGCTAAGGGCGAACATTCCGTAAATTCATGGCACATCTCTGGCCCTATTCGACCCCCGGCATTCCCGATCATTTGTTTGAGCAATTGCCGGGAATTCCCATTAGCAAGCGGGAAGTTCGGCTACTGATTATTGGGGCTCTACGGCTAACCCCCACCGCCAAACTTTGGGACTTGGGAGCTGGAACTGGCACGCTGGTAGTCGAGTCTGCATTGCTGTGTCCGCAAGGTCAGGTTGTCGCCGTAGAGCGGGACGAGGAAGTCGCTAATCTGATCCGCCAAAACTGCGATCGCTTCGACCTTGCTAACGTCGAAGTTGTGGAAGGTGTCGCGCCCGATTGCTTAGCCAACCTCCCCCCCGAACCCGACTGCATCATTGTGGAAGATGGACGCGCCATGAAAGAAATTGTCCAGTCCGCATGGGACTATCTTCCCAGCGGCGGACGCATAGTCGTGACCACTGGAACTTTGGAAACCTTGTACGGCATCTCCGAAACCTTTGCCTCGCTATGCGTTCGCAACGTCGAGATTGTGCAGCCAACCATTAATCGCCTAGAAACCCGAGGATTTCAGCAGGTCTTTAAAGCGATCGATCCAATCTTCATTCTCAGCGGTGAAAAGCTGGATTGAGAGGTTGATTCTTCGTTCTTGGTTCTTCGTTCTTGGTTGATGGCTATTAGTCC
>JBCBJE010000401.1:0-5527 GCA_038523735.1 Cyanobacteria bacterium J06626_18
ACCTGCAGCGTCGGAGCCATGGAATCACTGGGCACAATGGTCTGCTCGACAGCTTGCCGAATCCAGCCCGGCGTTGAACCTATAGCCAGCCGAACGACTAGAAGCCCCAAGACTAAAAGGGCGATCGCTCCTGATTTGCGACCTGCACGATGAGGAAAGTTGACATACACCTGATAACAGCTCAACGCCCAAACGAGGGGCGGAATCGGCACCAATATGGGAAAGGAATTTGCTAGCCACGCTGTCATGAGCCCCGTTGCCAAAAAGAGACCGCCAGTCAGCGCCTGCTGTAGATAGAGATGTCCTAGCCCAGGCAGCAGTTGCGATAGGAAAACGGCATACCAAGGATCAGACTTACCCTGAGGAACCGTAATCCGGGTTGCATATCCCGGTTGAGTACCTCGATACGCGTCCAAAATGCTGAAGCTGTAGACTATCAGAAATAGTCCAATCGCCCAGAATCCCGACATTGTCTGGCCGTTGGCCCCAAAAATAGACCAAACAGCATATCCCAGCAGCGCGATCGCCACAGCTACCAGACTGCCCCCCTTAATCCAGAAGGCACTGTAAAGCTGTCCCAAGCCTGGAAACACCAGCGAATAGTTGACGGCCAGCCATGGGTCAGGCCGCTTTGGCGTAATCGACGGAAAAGAAGAGTTCATCCTTAAGCCATTAGCCCTCATCTACCCTTTTACCGTTCGGCTGACACTCACGGCAAAGCCCATCCACGCAACTGTCCGTCCACCCTTACAAAGCGTTAAGTATTTAGGACGCACTCACAGGGTTCTCAGATAGGCTCCGTAATATTTGCTTAATAAAAAGTGAGTGCTTCTAGGAAGCGTTACTCTCTAAAATTTCAGAATGGACTGAACCATCATTGCTGCTGAGTTGAAGGGATTATGGACACAACTGACCTGTTGCGACTTGCACATCCTGCGATCGCTGTCTTCTATGTCTTTCCGCTGATTGGTATTGCCACATACTTTGCCTTTCAGACGCGCCAACGTCGGTTGGCAGCCGTGAACAAAGAAAAGACTCGTATTGCTCCAATTGTTGGGCAAGAGCACGTTAAAGTGGGACGTTGGCTGGCTGCCTCGGTGGTGGGTTTGGCGCTGTTAGGGATGATTCACCCCATCGCCAAAAAAATGATTGCCAACAATATCTGGGCTGAGTCTCCCTTCCGGGTGATTTTCGTCGTGGCTATTTATGTGCTCACCATTGCCAGCCTAGTGTTCCTCTATCAAGCCAAAGCACCCCTTTGGCGAGGTGTTTTTGCTGCACTATCCAGTATGGGACTCATCCTTATAGGCTGCCAACCGGAAGTTTTCCGCAGGGGCTATGAGTGGTTTGTGTCGCACTACTACTATGGGATGGCTGCTTCCCTATTGATGATCGTTTCCGTAGCAATCTTGCCTGAAATTTATCGCTCCCCAGCTTGGCGACGAGCTCATATTGCCCTCAACGTCATTGCTTTGTTATTTTTTATTGGGCAAGGCATGACAGGCGCGCGTGACCTCCTCGAAATTCCCCTCACTTGGCAAGAGCCTTTCATTTTCCAATGTGACTTCGCCAATAAAACATGTTGACCCTCTGTAGCAACATCGTGCCATTGGGACTGTGTAGTTGCTCCAAAAAGTCAAGTCTTAAAAGGGCTGCTGGTCATCGGTAGGCGTCTGTTACCCATCGCAACAGCGCATAGCAATCTACCATCATTGATTGGTTAAGCATCCCTCAGCCATCGCTCGCCTGTCTTACAATTCAGACATGTTAGAGAAGCGACTCCGATACTGGTCAGGATGGCCATGGATTGTAGGCATTGTGGGAAGTTGCCTGATATTGCAGGCAGCTAGTTACTTCTGGGCTGAAGGGCTATGGTTTCAAGATGCAGGCTATGCCAGCGTTTTCGCACTGCGTTTACGAAGCCAGGTTCTCTTAGGATTATGCGGCGGCGGCTTGAGTCTGGCAGTGTTGTGGGGGAACTTGGCACTGACGCGACGGTTTCCATCGCCGTCCTCATCGCCTCGATCGCCAGAGCCCGACCAACAATCGCGCTCTGCCGGTATCGGTCTTCTGCCACTGCTCACGGCAAGCACTGCACTGGGACTACTGCTGGGCATTCAAATGTTGTATTTAGGCCGGGTAGTCTACAGCTACTGGTCTTTAACGGCCTCACTGTACAATCCTGCACCGCCGTTACCACTTTGGGCCAAACCAGCAGCTATTCAAGCCGTGCTCAGTCAGCTGATCAATTATCCCTGGCAGCTAATAGCCTTGCTGCTGGTGGCGATCGCGTTCCTGCTGTTACCGCAGTTTTGCACCGCGATCGCGGCTATTTTTACCAGTGTGGCGTTAGGTTTGGTGCTTTCAGAACAGTGGACCAAAGTGTTGACTGCGATTAATCCCGTTCCTTTTGGCGAACGCGATCCGCTATTTAACCACGACATCAGCTACTACCTCCTGCGTCTACCCTTTTTGGAAGTCGTTGAGTTCTGGTTTATCAGCCTTGTTTTTTTTCTGCTCGTCAGCGTAACGCTAACGTACATATTGTCTGGTAATAGCCTTAGTCACGGTCGATTCCGTGGCTTTTCATCCCCTCAACAGCGACATTTATATGGCTTAGGCAGTGTCTTGCTACTAGCAACCAGTTTGAATCACTGGCTGGGCCGGTACGAAATTTTGTACTCAGCGCAAGGCGTTGTATACGGGGCGAGTTATACAGATGTACATGTTGACTTACCTGTATACACAGGGCTCAGCATCATTGCACTGCTCTTAGGGCTAGGCATGCTTTGGCTGACGGTATTTTGGCCCATTGGGGTGAGAGACATCCTGGCTTGGCTTGGCCAAGTAGGACGGCAACGCGACGCGACGCTGCGCCCGTTACCCTATCGCCCCATATCGACCCGCCCCCTTTTGTGGGGGCTAGCCCTTTACCTCATGCTGGCGATCGTGGGTGGACTGGTTGCACCCAGAGTCGTCCAGCGACTGACGGTACAACCGAACGAGCTACAGCGCGAAACTCCCTACATCGAACGCTCTATCAGCCTTACCCGTCGAGCATTTGGCTTATCGAATGTCGATGTTAGGCCGTTTCAGCCTCAGGGTAATCTGACAGTTAATCAGCTTGAAGAGAATGATCTCACGCTCGACAACATTCGCCTTTGGGACACGCGTCCGCTACTTGAGAGTAATCGTCAGCTTCAACAAATTCGCCTGTATTACGAATTTTCCGACGCCGATGTCGATCGCTACACACTCATTAATGACACAGGCAGCTCAGAACAACGGCAAGTCCTAATCTCAGCTCGGGAGCTGAACTACGAGCGAGTACCAGAGGAAGCCCAAACCTGGGTGAACCAGCATCTGGTGTACACTCATGGCTACGGTTTCACCATGAGTCCTGTAAATACAGCCGATGCGGATGGGCTGCCGACCTACTTCGTAAAAGACATTGCCCATACGCCGAATAGCCAAGCCGTGCGCCGCAGCATTCCCATCGGTAGACCCCGCATCTACTTTGGGGAACTGACCGACACCTACATCATGACGAACACGCAGGTGCGCGAGCTAGACTACCCCAGCGGCGATGACAATATTTACACAACCTACGCGGGAACGAGCGGTGTTTCGCTCCGCAACCCGCTGCAGCGTCTGCTATTTGCCTGGCATCTCCGGGACTGGCAGATGTTATTCACCGAAAACTTCACCCCTGATACACGTGTTCTATTTCGCCGTCGAATTACGGATCGGGTGCAGACGATCGCGCCTTTCCTGCGCTTTGATTCCGATCCCTATCTGGTGATTGCGAATGCCCAGGAGGATACTAGCCAATGGGGATCAAATCCTATTCCGCGCCAGCCGCTAGGGGAAGCAGAAGCGGATCCCAACTACCTGTATTGGATCATTGATGCCTACACAACCAGCGATCGCTATCCCTACTCCGATCCGTTGGGCAACGACTTTAATTACATTCGCAATTCGGTCAAAGTTGTGGTCGATGCGTACAACGGGGCCGTCCGATTTTTTGTCACCGATGCCGCCGATCCAATTATCCAAACGTGGAGTCGCCTCCTACCCGGCATGTTTGAACCGCTGAGCTCGCTACCCCCCAAGCTACGAGAGCATATTCGCTATCCTCAGGATCTCTATCAGGTGCAGTCACAGCATTTAATGACTTACCACATGACGGATCCTCAAGTCTTTTACAACCGCGAAGATCAGTGGCGCGCTCCCAACGAAATCTATGGCACCGAGGCGCAGCAGGTTGAACCGTACTACCTGATCATGAAATTGCCAGAGGAGGAAACCGAAGAGTTTATTCTGCTGCAGCCTTTCACGCCAGCTCAGCGAAACAACCTGGTGGCTTGGTCTGCCGTCAGCTCGGATGGCGATCGCTATGGCCGTATCCTGCTGTATCGTTTCCCTAAACAAGAACTCGTTTTTGGCCCCGAGCAAATCGAAGCTCGCATCAATCAAGATCCAACGATTTCCCAGCGAATTTCACTGTGGGATACTCAGGGTTCGCGGGCTATCCAGGGAAATTTATTAGTGATTCCGATCGGGCAATCGCTGCTGTATGTCGAACCTCTTTACTTAGAAGCCGAACAAAACAGCTTGCCTACGCTGGCGCGCGTGATTTTGGTCTATCGCAATCGGATTGCCATGGCCGAAAACCTGAGCGATGCTCTGTCCGCCATATTTCAGAGCGATCGCGAAACGGCACCCCCCGTCCTGCGCGAACTAGAGGATACGATTAACCCTCTCCAAGAATTCCTCCCTGAGCTTGATTCACCAGAATCAACACAACCGCCGTCATCCTAATCCCCAGTCCTTCTCAATGAAGCCCTGACCCAAACGCTCAATTCTCTGTCAAGATCTGATTAGGTCGAGAGATTTTTGACATGCTTTGTCTCTGTCATCGGGAACCCTTTAAAACAAGACGCCCTAGTCGAACCCTTCAAACGCTGCAATGAAGATTCTCCTCGTTGAAGATGATGAAATTTTAGTCGCAGGCCTTGCTGCTGATTTGGCATCCCAAAACTATGTCGTCGAAGCAGTTAATGACGGTCATACAGGGTTGAGTTACGCCCAAGCTACCGAATATGACCTGATTGTTCTAGACGTTAACCTGCCAGGAATTGACGGCATTACGCTTTGTCGCCGTCTACGCCAAGATAAATATGAAGGGCCTATTCTACTGCTGACTGCTAAAGGAGACGGCAGCTATAAAGTCCAGGGACTAGATGCTGGAGCCGATGATTACGTTGTCAAGCCTTGTCCTACCGAAGAACTTTCAGCTCGGATACGAGCACTATTACGTCGTCCGCGCGATATTGTTGTCAGCGAAATAAACTTGGCAGGTACTGGGATCTAGCTGCAAAGCGCCCCATTGCAAAATAGAAGAATTAATCTCGCGCGGACGACGGACTAGTGCTCGTATCCGAGCTGAAAGTTCTTCGGTAGGACAAGGCTTGACAACGTAATCATCGGCTCCAGCATCTAGTCCCTGGACTTTCTCGCTGCTGTC
>JBCBJE010000402.1:0-5518 GCA_038523735.1 Cyanobacteria bacterium J06626_18
CCTGCTGCTAGCCGTCCTATTTACCTTTGTGGAAATGGCACTGCTAGCAGCAGGCTTGCCCAGGCAAAAGCAATTTGATTGATGGCCAAAACTGCCAGATAGATTGCAGTTAACAAAACCATTAAAACGGCTAAAACTGCCGATAACCCCAAGTGTTTGCCAATGATGAACTCTAGACGGCTGACAGGTTTGGCCATCAATCAAATTGCTTTTGCCTGGGCAAGCCTGCTGCTAGCCGTCCTATTTACCTTTGTGGAAATGGCACTGCTTACCGCCGCTGCTATGCTTTTTGGAGCTTTTACCAGCTCCCTGCTCGCTACGCTGCTGACGATCGCCGTCTACCTAATGGGACACCTTAGCCAAGACATCGTAGCCCTGGGGCAACTCACCGAAAATATCGGTTTGCAGCGAATCACTAACGGTCTGTATCTCATCCTGCCAGACCTGGAACGACTCAACCTCCGTAACGAAGCTGTCTATGGTTTAGCGTTACTGCCTTCAGTCCCAGATTTAGCTTTGAACTTAGCCTACGGTTTGTTTTATATCGGTCTGCTGCTAACCCTATCTGTCGTCATTTTTGCGCGGCGACAGTTTTAGGCAGTGTGGTTGCACAGCGCGCCCGTCCGCTCATAAGGTTAAGGGGATTTCTCGAAATGAATATACCGATATAGGTTGGGGTCGAGGCACGAGACCCAACGCTTCGATCAGGTAATTTCTTTCTTGGCGATCCCCTAATCAGCTAGCCTGGCAAAAATGTAGAGGATAGCTGAGACTTGTCGTTCGGTTGCCGACTTGAGTATCTTCGGAGTGTTAGTGGAGACGGTGTACAGAAGCGGAGGTGTTGCAGCAGCAACTCAACACATCGACTCAATGACATGCTGTGGCACCTTGGTGTAATTAGTTCTGGCACTTAGTTTCGTTGTTGCGAGTAGCGCGCCTGCGTCAGGGAGCATTGATATGAAACAGCTACTTTGCTCAGGGCTAAAACAGAGCATTTTTATCAGTGTGGGATTGCTGTGGTCGAGCAGCCCTATCCGGACGCGATGCCGCCTAACCCTCTGATTGAAGTTGACCAACAACTCAGGGGTCGCACCGCACCGGATTAACATCCCTTATTTTGCGTCACCGGAAACTGATTGCATAAGTTCAACCCGATTACCAAACGGGTCACGAAATTCAAAACGTTCAAACCCTGGAATAGGAATACCTTCGAGGAGATTCAATCCATAATTTTCAATAATTTTTCGCCAAGTGGATAAATCGGTAACTTCATAGGCTAAATGTGCTTTGGTGCGCGATCGCTCAACACCCTCTACAATCCCGACATGAACGCACTGATCGCCTACTTTGAGCCAAAATCCACCGCGCGATCGCAGATTTTCCGGTTTTGGAACCTCCGGTAAATTCAATACGCCACAATAAAATTCCCGTGCTGTCTGTTCCTGATCAGACGGGACCGTAATTTGAGCGTGATGAAGTCCAATAATCATGTGGAATTCAATTGGTTACAGTCAGCATCAACAGCGCAAATAAAAAGGCGTGTAGTAATAGCGGAGATGCACTTACTGAATAGACTGCCAGTTTAGTGCGGTAATAAATCGAGCTAAGTGATCGACGTTGGTGGTTGCAACAATTGCGTCTGTCGTCTCATTCGATAAAAGACTAGCCTGAGCAGACAGAATAACATCTCCATCTAGGGCTTTGGGGTCAGCTATAGGTTGACCAGTTCGTCTTGCTTCTGCCCAAAAATTTAGCGGCTAACAGCATTGTGTCAGTCTGAATCGGAACGTACTCAAGGGTCTGTTTCAGGTTATCCAGTCGGCGAAGGCTCTGTCGTAAACCGGCGCGAATGAGTTCACGCTGTACTTCGTAATCAGCAATTTCAGGGATGGCTACTCTTTCTCCCCATTTTAAGAGAAATCTTAGCCACTGCTGACAAGCAAGTGGAAGACCCTTAGCTTTGGGGTTTGTGACCATTCCGAGTGGTCCAGAATCGAGCAGAATCAGACGGTTCACAGAAACAAGGGACGATCAGAAAGTCGGTCTTCGTCAAGAGCAGTTTTCAAAAAATCCCAGGCTTGCTGATGTTCAGAAGCATCTTCGGTGTCATCCAGCCACGAATCTAGCAAATCAATCGCAGCTTGATTTTTCTTTGCCTGTTGAGTGTCAATGACGGTAGCAGGAAAGGATGGGAGTGTCTGACGGAATTGGCGTAACATTTCCAGCAGATCCTCCCAGTATTCTCTAGGCGTTGCCTCAATTTCGTAGAGCAGTAACTCAAGAGAAGCCGGATTTGCTCTGGTGCCTTTTGTTTCCATACGCCTATAGTGGCTACCTGCTATCGTTCCATTATTATTGCTCTTTATAGTCTATGACAGCAGCAGGAACCAATCTTTGGCTTTTGCGACGAGCCACATAAATCTTATGCCCGCCATTCAGAATTCTGAAAGGTCTACTGAACCTTTTATCTATGAATATGGGTTCTTCGCTTTTATGAATGACCTCTTTGAACTTGCTGGTGATTTCCTGCAGTTTCACTTGTCGCTCCACGGCAACTCAAAATTCGCTAGTCTGATTCAGAAATGCACGTAGTTAGGGCATCGAACTCATGGAAAAGCTGGAAGCCTTGAAGCAACTGTTTGCCGCGATGGATCGGGCGTTGGTGGCTTACTCTGGGGGAATTGACAGTACGTTGGTGGCAAAAGTGGCGCATGATGTGCTGGGCGATCGCGCGCTAGCCGTTACCGCCGACTCTCCTTCCCTCATGCCCGAGGACTTAGAAGACGCCAAGATTCAGGCTATCGAAATGGGAATTGTTCATGAAATTGTGAACACCCACGAGATGGACAACCCCAACTACACCAGTAACCCCGCTAATCGCTGCTACTTTTGCAAAAGCGAACTGCATGACACACTCAAGCCCCTAGCGTTGGAGCGAGGCTACCCTTACGTGGTGGACGGCGTTAACGCTGATGACCTGACCGACTATCGCCCCGGCATTCAGGCTGCTAAAGAGCGCGGTGTGCGATCGCCCCTAGCCGAGGTGGGGATCACCAAACTCGAAGTCCGGGAAATTTCGCGATCGCTGGGACTTCCCTGGTGGGATAAACCTTCACAGCCCTGCCTCAGTTCCCGTTTTCCCTACGGCGAATCTATCACGACTGAAAAACTGCAGCGCGTCGCCCGTTGCGAACGCTATCTACGGCAGCTCGGTTTGCGAAACTTGCGGGTGCGATCAGCCGGTGACACAGCTCGGATTGAACTTGCCCCTGAGGAAATCAAAACTTTTGTCCAAGCAACCGACTTGCCCGCCCTGGTCGCAGCGTTTCAATCATACGGCTTTACCTACGTCACGCTAGATTTAGAAGGTTACCGTAGCGGAAAGTTGAATCAGGTTTTGGCCGAAACGGTGATGTAGCAACGTGATTAATCGCCGTTCTACATCACCCTAATCCTTCTGCAACACGGCGGCGAAGGCCAAATCCTCTGATGCCATAACTAAGAGAACGTTGGGAATGTCGGCCACACGGGTTTGCAATTGGGCGTAGTACTCGCTGAAATTTTCAACGTTGTCGGGAGTAGCGAGTCCAAGCAAAACCAGGTCTGCTTTCTGAGAGGAGGTTTTCAAAATTTCGTCGAAAGGCCGGTCATTCGACACAATGACTTGGGGCGCAGCTCCGATCCTCAGACTATCGACTAACTGCTGCAGATTGGCTTCAGCTGACTCAGCGGCAGCCTCGCTAGGGACTACCAGTTTCAGGTAAATCTCGGCCCCACGCCATTCCCAGCTGGTGCGGAGAAGGTAGGCCAGAATCAACATCAGCCCGCCATTAGACTGTAGCCCCCCCCACCAAATATCAATACGGCGCAGGCGCGAGGGACGACGCTGTACCAGAGTAAATTGTTCGGGACTGCTTCTCAAAATGATGACGTTGCGTTTGGCCTGATGGCACTGGACCACAATTTGGCTGAAGCGATCGCGTCCATCCGGATCTTCGGTATCACCCAGTAAAACCGTATTTGGCATCAGTGGCCCAATCCCGTAGGCTTCGATCAACTGCCTCATACCCGCAAAGGTATTGGGAGCTGTTACCAGACGCACAAAAGCCTGAATTCCATGCCGCTCCAGATAATCTTGAATCGTGGACTCCATGGTGTCCTGGTGCCCTACAGCGCGGCTACCTTCGGGGAGCACACTCGCTACTGTGAACAGGCCCCGTTTGTGGGTCAGGGAATCAGCTAAATCAATCAGGTGCCAGCGCTTGGTCGGCGAGCCAGAAAAGACTAACAGGTGAGGTCGCCAGTTGCGCGAATCTAAAGGTCCTTCAATACGGAACAGTCCCGTTCGCACCAAAGACAGCCAAATACCCTGACGGACATCGCCCCACGTACTCTCAAGCTCGCGCCGTTCTAGCCAGAGATAAATACCCAGGACCACTAGGGCTGCTACCACCGTAGCCACTGCATTAATCAAAAACATGATGCAGAGACAGCCGATCGCTCCCAGCAGCGACAGCGACCAATGCACTTTGAAAGAGGGGCGAAAAGAGGGACTCTGCAAAAATCCTTCAATACCAGCTGCTACGTTCAGCACCATGTACGTGGTCAAGAAAAACATTGTCAGTACTGGTGCAATCAAATTGAGATCGCCCAAGCCAACTGCTGCCAAGGCTATCCCTAAACTGAACAGGGTTCCCAGTCGTGGTTCATCACTAGGACCATCGCCTTTACCCAGCCAGCGTAGCGACTTAGGTAAGACGTTGTCACGAGCCAGCGCTTGCAAAACCCTAGGCGCGCCCAAAATACTCCCCAGCGCACTCGATAGCGTCGCTCCCCAGACTCCCAGCAGAATGGCATCGCCCCAGATAGCCATGCGTCGCATCACCAGTGGATCGGTCACCAGTGTTGCCGGATCAGCCCGCACATTCAAGATGACCGGAATCAACATGTAGATGACATATCCCGTACCGATGGCAGCCAGGGTACCCACAGGGATAGCCTTAGAGGGGTTCTTTAGATCACCTGACATGCTGATACCGGACATGATGCCGGTAACCGCCGGGAAGAAAACCGCCAGCACCGCCCAAAAGCCAATTGAGCCTGGTTCTTCAGTGGGCGGTACGGTCAACGGATCGACACTATGCCCGACGGCTAAAGAAACTAGGGAAACGACGATCGCCGCCATGATGAAATACTGGGCGCGAATCGCGATCGCGGCTGACTTTAGGGCCAGCAGCGTTACCAGAATCGTGGTGACAAAGGCGACGATAGTCTGGTTCAACTGCGGAAAAACTTCCTTCAAGCTTTCAGCAAAGCCCAGAGTGTACAGCGCCACCGACAATGCCTGAGCAAAGAACAGTGGAATCCCAACAGCCCCTCCTGTTTCAATGCCCAGAGAGCGGCTGATCATGTAGTAGGCTCCCCCGGCCCGCACAACCTGGTCGGTGGCGATCGCCGAGATAGACAACCCAGTCAAGAGCGTGATGCTGGTGGACAGGGTGACGATGAGCAACGTTCC
>JBCBJE010000403.1:0-5508 GCA_038523735.1 Cyanobacteria bacterium J06626_18
AGCCTGATCCTGCTGTGCTGCTTCCTGAATAGCTGATGCCATAATCTCTGGGATAGAGTATCCCTTCTCATATAGAGCTAGCCATTGTTGAGCCTCATTCCCAGTTTCGAGGATGTGCCCTATGGGGGTTAAGAAACAGCTGAAGCCCCGTTGGTGGGCTGTCGGCCAGAGTGTTTCATACAGATCCTGAATCCAGTTGCGGGCTGTCAAAACGCGACCATCGTACCAATGCCGAACCTGAGCATTGAGACTGTCTTTCGCAACTGCAATCTCATTAGCATCAGCGATCGCCACTAAATCTTCGTGGCGGGTCTGTTCGGGAAGTTGACTAACCGTTAGAGGATCCAGCAGGGGGTCGGCAATTAACTGTTGGAGACGAGCCTCTAGTAAAGCTGTGATGGCTAGCAGATGTAGTGGGTTGATTACCAGATCACAAATTCGGAGTTCGAGCCGATTAAGGCAGTAGGGACGGAGATCGCCATTGGGGCGAACAGAAGACCACAAATGTCGCACATTTCGCATGGTACCTTGCGCTAGCTGTGCCTCTGTCCAATCAATGTGGTGCTGGTGGCTCTCAAAGAGCGGCACATACTGAGGTGTCTTGGGAAAAAGATGCCAGCGGGTAGAGTGATAGCCCGTCACCTTTCCGTCTAAGAAAGGCGAAGCTGCCGTGAGCGCGAGATACAACGGAGCTTCCAGGCGAATGAGCCGACAGGCGCGCATCAGGACTTCAGGGTCGGCAATGCCAATATTGATATGAATGCTAGCCGTCACAACGTCTGTACCGTAGGCTTCTTCGATATAGGCATGGTAAGGATTGTGTGGATCCGAGCGATGAAATCGGCTGCTGTCTCCCCGCGAGAGTGTACTACCCGGAATCAAAGTGTAGTCGCCTAACGTGCGCAGATATTGCCTCAGCGTTTGTCGGGGGCGCACCAGTTCACACAACAGTTGCTCGTAGCGCAGCAGCGGAGCTGTTGTGTATTCGACGTTGCGCGTGTCGGGCTCGCGGACAAAGCCGTTCAGGTCGGTCACGATGCGATCAGAGAAGCCGATTACCTCACCCGATGGCGTTCCAGTGTAGATTTCGACTTCGAACCCTTTGGATAGTGACACAGTCTGCTCCCCCTTATGACGCCAAAGCTCTACGGTACATAGACATAGTATCGAGCTTGGCTGAGTTGATCGGATGGCAAATTTGCAGAATTGGCCCAGAATTGCGTCTGAATCAGACTTGCGACAGAGATTTATGAAAGGTTTTGGGCGAGCGCTCGCAGCCTTAAGCGTCTGATGCCAAATTCTCCAGCCACTGGACCAAATCTTGAGCAGCCGAAAAGTCTAGCAGTGCTTCGCTGAGGGCTTCAATTTGATGGAGAGAGTTGTTCGACTTGCGACTGTAAGTCCTCGGAGAGAGTTCCAATTTTGCGGTTCAACTGGCGTAGCACCAGCAATTTTGTCTCCCTTTCCATTCCTTCTTGTTCTGCATCTCGATAAAATCGGGTTTCTTGCAGATTAAGGCCTAACATCACTTCAACACCATAAGGGCAATCCCCAACGATAATTCCTCAATCTTGCCCAACTCATCCAAGTAGATGCGATGAACCTGATCACTGTCTACACAGATGGCGATAAGGGTACGTATTCTCTTGCTCGACTTTGCGGGATGGATAGATGACAACTACTTGCCATCAGTAAAGCGATCGCGATTGCGGTAAAAATACAAAAGCGATTCCGCAAATAAGCGCTCGTAAAGTTGCGCGTCTTGCTGGAATTGGACTTCGCAGAAATAGACGATTCCAGTTTTCTCGGAGATGGGCGGTAGAAAGACACCATCAATTTCAAATTTAGGCTTCTTAACGGCCACTGAATCAAAGCAATAGCACGGAGAGTTTGCTGGAGGATTGTCCAACAGCTCGAACAGTAGTTGAAGCGACTGCTGAAACAGTTGCTAAAAGATCGAGTTTCGCCGCACCGATAGCACCTAAAGGAACTAGCTCAAACGTACTATCTGGTGCCTGGAAAACTATCCTTTACATTACTGAAACAAATCGCCCTACAGTTGTGAGAAGAGCGAAAGCTCAAATCGTAAGGTGTCTAAAGGGAGTCTGTATCTCTTATGCGGATGAAAGGACTTGAACCTTCACGCCACGAGGGCACTAGAACCTAAATCTAGCGCGTCTACCAATTCCGCCACATCCGCCTGTTTATTCATAGTATCTGACAGGTTCACGATTGGATAGAGGTCGGCAAGGGATTCGGTAATCTGGGCTTTAGATACCCTGAAGGAAGAAGGACAAGCGACTAATATATATAGTTGTAGTGAGCTGTGGATAGATTTCCAGAAAGGTACGGTATCCCCTGCCATTTCAGACGCTTGCGATTCCACCGCTAAGCAGACAAAGTCGGTTTGTCTGTTGTCCTTCATACAGCACGGCATTGATTGCCATCGCAGGCTTAGGGTAAGTCTGTTGAATCACCCAAAATAAGGCAGCAAACGAGGAGACGCGCATCGAATGGGAAAAGTCGTTGGTATTGACCTGGGGACAACCAACTCAGTCGTCTCCGTTATGGAGGGAGGGAAACCCGTTGTCATTGCCAATGCTGAAGGCATGCGAACGACTCCTTCGGTGGTGGCGTTCAGTAAAGATGGCGAACGCTTAGTGGGACAGATGGCGCGGCGTCAAGCAGTGCTGAACCCACAAAACACCTTTTACGGCGTGAAGCGGTTTGTCGGTAGGCAGTACTCGGAATTGACTGCGGACTCTAAGCGGGTTCCTTATACCATTCGCAAGGGCGAGATGGGTGAGGTTCGCATCCAGTGCCCGCGTCTAGAAAAAGAGTTTGCCCCGGAAGAAGTTTCGGCCATGGTGCTGCGGAAGCTGGCGGAGGAAGCTAGTCGCTATTTAGGCCAGCCCGTGACGGGAGCCGTAATTACCGTCCCGGCATACTTTAACGATGCTCAGCGGCAGGCAACCCGCAACGCCGGACGGATTGCCGGGCTAGAGGTCAAGCGCATTCTGAACGAGCCGACTGCAGCAGCTTTAGCCTATGGCTTGGACCAAAAATATAGCCAAACCGTCCTGGTTTTTGACTTAGGTGGTGGTACCTTTGACGTTTCTATTCTGGATGTCGGGGATGGCGTTTTTGAAGTGCGATCCACGGCGGGTGATACGCAACTGGGCGGTACCAACTTTGATAAAAAGATTGTGGACTGGTTGGCCGATCAGTTTTTGGAAGCCGAAGGCGTCGACCTGCGACGCGATCGCCAATCGCTGCAACGACTGACTGAAGCTGCTGAAAAAGCCAAGATTGAGCTGTCCGGTGTCAACACCACAGAAATCAATCTACCTTTTATTACCGCCACAGCCGACGGCCCTAAGCACTTGGAAACAGTGCTCACCCGACCTCAGTTTGAAGGACTCTGTGGCGATTTGATGAGTCGTTTGCGCGGACCCCTTAAACAAGCGCTATCGGATGCCGGGCTTTCACCGGATCGGATTGATGAGGTTGTGCTGGTGGGAGGGGGGAGCCGGATGCCTATGGTGCAGGCTATGGTGCGATCGCTGATTCGCCGTCCGCCTAATCAAAATGTGAATCCCGATGAGGTTGTGGCAATTGGAGCTGCAATCCAGGCAGGCATTCTGACTCAAGAAATTCAGGATGTGCTGCTGCTAGATGTCACGCCTCTATCTTTGGGCCTCGAAACCATCGGCGGGGTGATGAAAAAGGTCATTCCCCGCAACACCACAATTCCAGTCCGCCGCACCGATATTTTCTCCACCTCCGAAAACAATCAGACCATGGTGGAAGTACATGTACTGCAGGGCGAACGGGAAATGATCTCGGATAACAAGTCCCTAGGACGCTTTAAGCTCATGGGAATTCCACCTGCCCCGCGTGGCGTTCCTCAGGTGCAGGTCTCTTTCGATATTGATGCCAATGGCATTCTACAGGTGGCGGCCATGGATCGCACCACAGGCCGAGAGCAAAGCCTAACTATTCAAGGCACTTCCACTTTGAATGAGGCAGAAGTGCAGCGCATGATCAAAGAGGCCGAAGAGTTCTCGGAGACGGATCGCCTCAAGCGCGAACAAGTCGAAAAACGTAATCGAGCAGAAGCCCTGACATACCAGGCTGAGCGGGTGTTGCGCGAAGTGGTGCTTGATTTTGGGATGCAGTTTGCTCGCGATCGCCGTCGCCGGATTGAGCGGCTGATTCAAGAACTGCGGGAATGCTTGGCGCAGAATGATGAACGCGGCATCGACATCACGCAGTCTGAACTGCAGGATGAGGTGTACGAACTCAACCGCGAAGCCTATATCTATGAAGATGAGAACGAAGAGACTGACTTCATCGGGCAGATTGGCGATACTCTGAAGCGGACCTTTGGCGGTGATGATGGCGGCGATCGCTATGAAGATAGCTGGGCTCCTCGTCCTTCTGCTTGGGATGACAAAGCCTGGGATTACGACGCACCTCGCTATGGCAGCCGCGATCGCCGCCCGAATAACGACTACTATGGGGCTCCACCGCAGTACTCTTCTGATCCCTACGGGGCTCGCAGCGAGATGTATCGGCCTGCGAATCCCTTTCAAAATGAGCCGCCGTATTATGACGATCGTCTCCGTAATGGCTCCGGAGGCTACAATCAACCGCCGCCGCGATCGCCCCAAGGGTATCGGGATGATCGCTATCCTACGAATAACCCAGGCCAAGACTACTCTGGGAGCCGCAACTATCGCGATTATCCAGAGAATCGTGATTACCGCGACTACCCAGAGAATCAAAGCTATCCCAAGAGTCAAAGCTATCCTGAGAATCAGGGTTATCGCGAGAATCCGGCCTACCGAGAAGACAGGGGCTCTCAGACAAGTCGGGATTATCGTGAGCCTCCCTCCCGACAACAACCTGCTGAACCCGACCCATGGGCTGATGCCAGCGATCCGTATGCGACGAACCCCCCGTTAACGCCTAAGGCTGGTAATAATGACCGCGACTGGAACCGCCCGGTAGATTCTGGACAGTCCTCATCCCGTCGCGATCGACCTTCTCCAGCTTCCCGTCCCCCTGAGCGGAATCGGAATTATGATGATTCTCCCAAGCGAGGGTACAGTAATCGCTTAGAGGATGATTGGGGCGATGACGACGAGTTTTACTAAACCGCTGGAGCGATGCCATGCTGGTCATCACTGCACAGGGTGAGACCGGTAAATGGGGCAAGATAACGCAGTCTATATGCAAAACTTTCGGAATTACTTTGAACTATTGGGGGTTACGCAGGAAGCTTCCCTAGAAGATGTGAAACGTGCGTATCGGCAGCTTGCGCGCAAATATCATCCCGACCTCAATCCTGGCGATAAGGACGCTGAAGAGCGCTTCAAAATGCTAGGCGAAGCCTATGAGGTGTTGTCAGATCCAGAGAAGCGATCGCAATACGAGGAATACAGCAGCTTTTGGAAGCAGAAGAGTTATCGCCTCGGCGATTAAGCAGCTGTTCAACAAAACTAT
>JBCBJE010000404.1:0-5474 GCA_038523735.1 Cyanobacteria bacterium J06626_18
GGGTCATTCAACAACCTGACTAAAGTCAGCCCGGCGACAATTGCGCAATGGTCAGCGATTCTGTTGGGGGTGCCGCTATCAAGACTGGTTGTGAAGGCCAAGGCCTTGGGCGATGAGGGCACACGGGACTACCTGTACGACTTGTTTCGTCAGCAAGGGATTGCCGCCGATCGGATAGAACTCCTGGGACACACCCCCGGTCAGCAAAACCATTTGGCGCAGTACAACCGGATTGACATTGCCCTCGACACCTTTCCCTACAATGGCACTACGACGACCTGTGAAGCCCTATGGATGGGGGTTCCGGTGATTACCCGGGCCGGTCAAACCCATGTCTCGCGGGTAGGGGTAAGCTTGCTTGCGACCGTGGGTTTGCCAGAACTCATTGCTGAATCTGCCGCGGCGTATCAGCAGATTGCGATCGCCCTAGCCAATGACCGTGAGCGCCTCCAGCATCTGCGCCAGACGTTGCGCGATCGCCTGCAAACCTCGCCGCTGATGGATGCTACCCTGATCACGCGATCCATCGAAACAGCATTCCAAACGATGTGGCAGTCTTGGTGTAACGATCAGCAGTCTTCCCTGGTCAGCCAATTGCAATCTGCAGGTCAGTGGCTGCAGAGTGGCGACCTAGAACGTGCAAAATTGCAGTATCAAGCCGTTCTGGAACAGGATCCTAATCAAGCCTATGCCAACTTTTGTGTGGGCTACATTTATCAGCAGCAAAAAAGCATCGCGGATGCGATCGCGTACTACCAAAAGGCGGTTCAAAGTAAGCCCGACTATTTGGAAGCGCTGAATAATTTAGGCAATCTCCAATGGAAACAGGGAGACTTGAATGCCGCAATCCAGTGCTATCAAAAAACGCTTGAACTACAGCCCGAGGCTGCGTCTGGTTACTACAATCTAGGGTTGATTTACGCTGATCAGGGGCGATTCAAAGAAGCTCTGGAAGCCTATCAAAACGCGATCGAATTAGGCGGCGATCGGGCTGACTTGCACTGCAAAATGGGGCTTGTTTTCCTACAGCAAGATAAGGTGCAGGAGGCATGTCAAAACTATCAAAGTGCTATCCAGGTTCAGCCTGTCTCGGCAGCCGCTCACTTTGGGCTGGGCTTTGTGTACAACAAGCAGGCACAGATTTCGGCGGCGATCGCAGCTTACCGGCAGGCGATCTCGATTAATCCTGACTATGCGGCTGCCCACAACAATCTAGGGAATGCTTTCCGCAGCCAGGGCAAACTCACCGAAGCGATTGCCGCCTATCGCCAAGCCATACAGCTAGAACCTCAGTACGTTGATGCCCATACTAATCTGCTATTCACGCTGAACTGCAGCAGTGAGGATGAGCCTGCAGCCATTTACCAAGCGCATCGGCAATGGGCCAACTGCCATGCGGCTTCGCTGAGGCCAGCCTTACAGCAATACGACAACGAGCGGCAGAGCGATCACCGACTCCGCATCGGCTATGTCTCTGGCGACCTGAGGGCCCACTCCGTCGCCTACTTCTTGGAACCTCTGCTAGCGGCCCGCGACCCCCACCAGTTTGAAATCGTCTGTTATGCCAACAACCCGGAGGTAGACGATACCACTGAACGACTGCGGCAGCTTGCCGATGACTGGAAAAACATCGCCACCCTGAGCGATCCGCAAATAGCCAAGCTGATCCGTCAAGACGAGATCGATATCCTGGTCGACCTTTCGGGTCACACGAACGGTAATCGGCTGCGGGTTTTCGCCCGCAAACCCGCACCGGTTCAGGTCAGCTACATCGGCTACCCCAATACCACCGGGCTCGACACGATGGACTATCGGTTCACCGATGCCTGGGCTGATCCGGAGGGCCAAACGGAGGCTCTGCACACCGAAAAGCTGGTGCGTTTGCCCCACGGATTTTTGTGCTATCAGCCTGTGGCCGACTGTCCTGCTGTGGGGCCGCTTCCCTGCACCGAAACGGGCTACATTACCTTTGGGTCTTTCAACGATTTGTCTAAGGTGGGTCCGCAGGTGGTGGCCCAATGGTCGACCATTATGGCGGCAGTGCCCCATGCCAAGCTAGTGGTTAAGGCGAAATCGCTGGCTGATGAAGGTACGCGGAACTATCTGTATGGCTTGTTCCAGCAGCACGGCGTTGCGGCAGATCGAGTCGAACTGCGGGGTCAAACCGTTTCGCAGGCGGAGCATTTAGCGCTGTATAACCGGGTCGATATCGCCCTCGACCCGTTTCCCTACAACGGCACTACGACCACCTGTGAAGCCCTGTGGATGGGGGTGCCGGTGATCACATTGGCGGGGCAGACACATGTCTCGCGGGTGGGGGTGAGTCTACTTACCAGGGTAGGATTACCAGAACTCATTGCTGAATCCGCTGAGGCGTACCGGCAGATTGCGATCGCCCTCGCTCACGAGCCAACCCGACTACGGGCCCTACGGGAAAGTCTTCGCGATCGCTTACAAGCCTCACCGCTCATGAATGCCGACTTGATAACGCGCTCCGTAGAGGCGGCCTACCAGACGCTATGGCAGTCCTGGTGCTGTAATGCTGACTCGGCAATTGAACGTCACTTGCAAGCAGGTTACGAATGCTTTAGCCAGAGTGATCTGGAACAGGCCGGCCAACAGTATCGAGCCGTCCTGCAGCACGATCCGGAGCATGCCTATGCGAATTTTTGCCTGGGCTGTGTGTATCAAAATCAGGGTAACTTTGCGGGTGCGATCGCGGCCTATGAAAAAGCCCTGCAAAGCAAACCAGACTATGCCGAAGCGCTCAACAATCTGGGCAATGTCTACCGCGAGCAGGGCAGCTTAAACCAAGCCATTCCCGCTTTCCACACAGCGATTCAACTGCAGCCCAACCGCCCGGATAGCTACGTTAATCTAGGGACAGCGTTGCGGCTCCAGGGTCAATTCTCCGAGGCGATCGCTGCCTACCAGCAGGCACTGCGGCTCAACCCTAACTTTGCCGAAGCTCAAAATAACCTGGGCAATGCGCTCAAAGAACAGGGCAAATTTAGTGAGGCGATCGCCGCCTATCGGCAGGCATTACAGCTCAACCCCAGCTACGTTGTGGCTCACAGCAATCTGGTGTTTGCTCTGAACTACAGTACCGATTATGCTCCCGCAGCTATCTACCGTGAACATCAGCACTGGGCAGCTAGTCAAGCAGCGGCACTCACCCGAGCTATGCAGCCCCATGATTGCGATCGCGACCCGGATCGCCGATTGCGGATCGGCTATGTTTCGGGAGACTTCAAATCCCATTCTGTTGCTTACTTCCTGGAACCCCTGCTAGCAGCCCACGACCACCGCCAGTTTGAAATTATCGGCTATGCCAACAACCAAAAGGTGGATGATACCACCCGACGACTGCAGCAGTTGGCGGACGGCTGGCGCCATATTGCGGCTCTGAACGACGAGCAAGCTGCGGCTCTGATCCGCCAAGATAAGGTTGATGTTCTGGTGGATCTCTCAGGGCACACCAAAGGCAATCGACTGCGGGTGTTTGCCCAGAAACCGGCGCCTCTCCAGGTCACGTATCTCGGCTATCCCAACACCACAGGGCTGGGGACGATAGATTATCGGCTCACGGATGCTTGGGCCGATCCGGAGGGCGCTGACGCGCTGCATATCGAGGCACTGGTGCGCTTACCCCACGGCTTTCTGTGCTACCAACCCTGGTCCGAGAGTCCTGATGTGAGTCCATCCCCGGCACTCACTGCTGGACACGTTACCTTCGGCTCTTTCAACAATCTGGCCAAGGTCAGTCCCCAAGTCGTGGCCGAGTGGTCGGCGATTTTGGCAGCCGTGCCCGACTCCAGGCTGATTATCAAGGCCAAGTCGCTGGGCGATACCGGGACACAAGACTACCTCTACGGTTTGTTTCAGCAGCACAAGATTGCGCGCGATCGCATCGATCTGCTGGGCCGCATTCCCTCTCAGGCGGAACATTTAGCGCTGTACAGCCGGGTCGATATTGCTCTCGACACCTTCCCTTACAATGGCACTACAACCACCTGTGAATCCCTGTGGATGGGGGTGCCGGTCATCACCTTGGCTGGCCCAACCCATGCGTCACGAGTGGGTGTCAGTTTGCTTGCCGCGGTGGGACTGTCAGATCTCATTGCCACGTCTGTTGCTGACTACCGGCAGCGGGCAATCGCCCTAGCTGGCAATTTAGACCAACTCCAGCAGTTGCGGGTGACGATGCGCGATCGCATGCAGGCTGCCCCCCTAACGAACGCGAGTGTCATTACTCAGTCAATCGAGATGGCTTATCGAACGATGTGGCATCGCTTTTGCGATCGCGCTAGGCGTGAGCCAGATTTCAACCGGAAAGGTATGAACATGCTCCCCCATGAACCGACAGCACAGGGACAAACGATGGACAATCAATGCCTTGAAATAGCACAGCACCTTAATCAGCTTGAGAACCCCAAATTTATCCTTATTCGGGCCTGGGGACATGGTTTCTGGTCTGATGTTGACCATGTGCTGGGGCAGCTCTTTTTGGCAGAGATAACCGGTAGGATTCCGGTAGTTTATTGGGGCGCCAACAGTCGCTATCGCGATGCCGATGAAAATGCGTTTGAAAACTATTTTGAGCCGGTCTCAAGCTACAAGATTGATCACTTGATCGGGCAAACGTACACGTTTTATCCCGATCACTGGACAGAGGAAACGCTCAAAGACAATCCTTCTGTTGGAGATGACAATTTACAGACGAATTTAGGCGCGCGATCGTTACCCGATGTCGTCGCTTTGTCCAGGAACGAAGATGTTGTCGTGAGTAGCTCCCACGGCTACCTAGCTGATCTGATGGCTCAAATTGAGTCGGAACATCCTTTTGTAGGACAGTCACCGCAGGCTGTTTATCGGTATCTAGTCAAAAAATATATCAAGCTCAAGCCTGAAATTAATCGAGATATCGAGCAGTTCTGGGCTGCAAATTTAGCGGACCACCCGACAGTCGCGGTCCATATTCGTGGCAGCGATAAGATTGCCGAAGTCCCTGAACTAACTCAAATCAATCAGCGATACCACCAAGTTATCCGCAACTGTCTAAGGCGGGTACCGGATGCACTGATTTTCCTCCTAACGGATGAAATTTCTGTAATAGAGGAATATCAAAAAATATATGGCAATAAAGTTCGTTTCACATCTGCTTTTCGTACCCGTGAGCAGATTGGCATTCACTTTCAATCGCACGCCTCGCCTAAGCAAAGGGGCGTTGAAGTCATCAAGGATACCTACCTAGCAGCTAAGTGCGATTACTTTGTGGGCAACGGCTGGTCAAATGTGACGGCTACTGTCCTACATCTAAAAGATTGGCAAAAGGATCAACACACGCTTGTAAAAGCCAATGTCCTTTTCCGCCGGCAGGCTAAGCAACCAAGTGCTGCTCCCAAATCATCCAATTCCGACAATACTTCAACTCAAATCAGCGCTCAAAAAGTTCAGGTCCATTCAGGTCATCA
>JBCBJE010000405.1:0-5457 GCA_038523735.1 Cyanobacteria bacterium J06626_18
GACGACGTATCTTTAGTAACAACAGCTTGCTGCCAACCTGATCCGGATGTGTTTCTGGTAACAGTGGTTTGCGGTTGTTGCGGAATTTGGTAGACGTCCTGACTTTGAATACCGTAAATTTTACGGTCATGCTTTGTTAAAAGTAACCGATCATGTCTACGAAAAAGCGCGGAGAGGGCGATCGCTGTAGAAATTTAATCGGGTCTTGATATTTGGATGGGTTGGGTGAAGGGGGGAAAGGGGAGTGGATGGGTGAAGGGGCGGATAGGTGGATGTGTGGCTGCCACACTAACCATCTGCTGCTGCTGTCAGAATCTGTCCCATCGTTGCAGCATCGACATTACCGCCGCTGAGGATGACACCCACCCGCCCCTCCGCCTGAACGGCGCCGCTCAACAATGCCGCCAGCCCCAGTGCCCCGGAAGGCTCTACGACCAGCTTCATCCGATAGAACAAGAACGCTACCGCCTGCATGATGGCTTGTTCCGAGACCGTTTGCATGTCATCCACAAATTCCCGAATCAGGGGAAAGGTAAGGGAGCCAAGGGATAGGGTGCGGGTGCCGTCAGCGATGGTGGAGGGATTGGGGATACGGTGGAGGGTGCCGGTGCGAAAGGAACGAGTGGCGTCGTCTGCTAGTTCGGGCTCGATGCCGATGACTTTGCAGGCAGGGTTCAGGTGCTTGGCGGCGATCGCGCATCCGCTCAACAGCCCACCCCCACCACAGGGCACCAGCAGTATATCCAGCTCCACCTCGCGCAGGAATTCCAGCGCCGCCGTGCCCTGTCCCGCAATTACGTGCGGATGGTTGAAGGGGGGAATTAAGGTGTAGCCATGCTTGGTCTGCAGCGTCTGGGCAACGTCCTCGCGGATCTCATGTGCGGGATCGTAAAAGACTACTTCAGCCCCGTAGCCTTGGGTGGCGTTGCGCTTAGCGACAGGCGCATTTTGAGGCATGACAATCACAGTTTTGAGACCCATGTCACGACCAACACGCGCGACAGCCTGAGCATGGTTGCCAGATGAGTAGGCGATGACACCTCGGTCGCGTTCTTCAGACGATAGCTGGGCGATCGCGTTATACGCCCCTCTAAATTTGAAGGCACCAATTT
Organism: Cyanobacteria bacterium J06626_18; assembly: GCA_038523735.1. Taxonomy (GTDB): domain Bacteria; phylum Cyanobacteriota; class Cyanobacteriia; order Phormidesmidales; family Phormidesmidaceae; genus SIO1E4. The sequence continues at coordinate 1,113 of JBCBJE010000405.1, forward strand.
TCTGCAGGTTCTCGCATTTGAAGAAGATCGCGGCACCCAGTTGAGTGTTGAGAGTGGTGGACTGCGCGATCGGAGTGTCGTGGGCTTGGTCTTGTAGGCGTTGGGCGGCGGCGAGGATTTGGTCGAGCATGGGTTGGTGGTTGTTCGTTGTTGGTTGGTGGTTAGTGGTGGGGGTGGGGCGAGGCATTTGGAGCATAGAGTATCGATGGGTAGTCAGTGTACGGGCCAAATGCCTCGCCCTTACAGATTTTGTTCTCCCTATCGCCCCATCCCCCTATCCCCCCATCTCCCATCATTCACCCACTACCCACTCCCTTCCCCCACTCCCCTTTCCGAATTCCGACCTCCGAATTCCGACCTCCGAATTCCGAATTCTCTTTCCATTGCTTAATTAAGTTGTTTTCAGTACAGTTTTGTCAAAGACTGACGGCGATCGCGTGCATTTGTTAGGGGTCGTCTACAGTATTGCCAGGGCGCTGCTATGTCTGATGTTTCGCAAGCTAATCTGCTACCTAAAACAATTCCATCCCGTGGGCCGAGCTGCGTGATTGAGGACGATCGCTACGCAACTTTATTTGAGCGGGCGCTGGACGGTATTTTTCAAACGGATCGTCAGGGCCACTACCTGAGAGTCAATCCAGCCATGGCTCGCATCTGTGGCTACGAATCGACTGAGGCGCTGCTGTCGGCACAGCCGATTGTGAACGGCCAGTTTTACGTGGAGGCCGGGGTGCGGGAGGCGATGCTGCAGCAGGTAGCGGATGAAGGGCGGGTGACCAACTATGAGGTGCAAGCCTATCGCCGCGATCGCTCTGTGATGTGGCTGTCGGTTACCTGCTGGGCACTATGCGATCGCTGTGGCACAACCGTCTGCTACGAAGGATTTGTGAAAGACATCTCCGATCTGAAAGCGACTGAGACCGCCTTACGGCAGAGCGAACAGCAGAGTCAAGCAATTATTACGGCAATTCCTGACCTCATGTTTCGCGTTAGGCAGGATGGCACTTATCTAGGCTACGTCAGCACCCACACTCTTTTCGATCTGCTGCCTGAGGACTTTGAACCCGTTAATCAGCCCCTAGAGCAGTACCTGCCCGCCGCCGTTGCGGAGCGCCACATGAAACATTTGAGGCAGGCGTTAAAGACGGGCGACATCCAGATTTATGAGCAACAGCACCCGTTCGACGGTCGGATACAGCATGAAGAGGTAAGGGTTGTCCCCATTGATGATGCCGAAGTGCTATTCATGATTCGAGACATGACCCAGCGCAAACAGGCGGAAGCGGCGCTAAAACAGCGCAATGCAGAACTCCAGGCGGCGTTGCAGCAGCTGCAGCAGGCTCAAGATGAGCTGATTCAAGCGGACAAAATGGTGGTACTGGGACAGCTGATTGCTGGGATTGCTCACGAAATTAACACGCCGCTAGGGGCGATTCAGGCATCCAGTGGTAACGCGGTGAAGGCGCTGGAGTCCTCACTGCCAAAGCTACCAGAGTTGTTTAACCTGCTGGAACCCAACCAGATTCAGCTGGTGTTTGCCCTGATTGAACAGTCTCTGAATGCCACCGAGTTAGCCACAGCGCGGGAAAAACGGAAGCAGCGGCGATCGCTGACCCAGCAGCTAGAGGAGTTGGGGGTAGCTAGCGCCGCCAGCATTGCCGACACCCTTGTCGATATGGGGATTGCGACCAATCTCGACCCATATCTGCCACTGCTGCAAAGTGAAAACAGCCTATTCATCATTGACTTGGCCTATGACCTGGCTCGCATCAAGCGCAACAGCCAAACGATTCAGCTGGCAGTAGGGCGTGCGTCGAATGTCGTAAAGGCATTGAAGAACTTTACCTATCGGGACCACACAGGGCAGAAAGCAGTTGCTCAGGTGATTGACAGTATTGAGACGGTGCTGACGCTCTATCACAATCAACTGAAGCACGGCATTGAGTTGACGCGCCAGTACGAGGAAATTCCACCTATTCCCTGCTATTTTGACGAACTAGGGCAGATTTGGACGAATCTAATTCAGAACGCCATCCAGGCAATGGGGGGCAAGGGGGCGATCGCGATCGCGGCCCAGCAGCGACCCTCAACCCGTGATGCGGTCGCAGGGGACTGCATCGTCATCAGCATTACGGACAACGGCCCCGGCATTCCGCCCGAAATTAAAGCAAGGGTATTCGAGCCCTTCTTTACGACTAAACCGATTGGCGAAGGGACGGGACTGGGCCTGAACATTAGCCGCAAAATTGTCCAAAAGCACAACGGCTGGATCGCGTTGGTAAGTGGACCGGGACGCACCTGTTTTGAAGTCTGGCTACCCATGGAGGAGGCAACGGTTCATGGCAACTAAAGGAATTCTCTGCGTCGATGATGAGGTCGCCATTCTTGACAGCCTTAAAGAGCAGTTGAAACGGCACTTTGGCAGTCGCTTTTTCTACGAAGTGGCTACGAGCGCTGACGAAGCACTGGAAGTTTTAGACGAGCTGGAAGAAGAGTCGCTGGACATTTTGATTATCGTGTCTGACTGCCTGATGCCTGGCATGAAAGGGGATGAACTCCTGGTCGAGGTCCACCAGCGCTATCCGCAGATCGTTACCGTGATGCTGACCGGACAGGCGGATGAATCTGCCATCCAGCGGGCGATCGCCGAAGCTAACCTGCACCGCTGTTTACATAAGCCGTGGGCCGAAGACGAATTGGTAGAAACGATTACCTCAGGGCTGGGCACATGAAAACGCTGGGAATTATCTGCATTGACGACGAGGCCGTTGTGCTAGAGAGCCTTAAGGAGCAGCTCAAACGGAACCTGTCGAATGACCAGGCTTGCCTCATTGAGGTGGCCGATACAGGGGAGGAAGCCCTCGACATTATCGAAGAACTCAAGGGGGACAACATCGACGTAGCTTTGGTCATTTCGGATCAGATCATGCCAGGGATGAAGGGCGATGAGCTGCTGGCCAAAGTCCACGAACGCTATCCTGGTATTTTGAAAATTCTCCTGACGGGGCAAGCCAGTACGGAGGCGGTGGGCAATGCGGTCAACAAAGCCAACCTTTATCGTTACATCACTAAACCTTGGGATGAGCTAGATCTCGCTCTGACGGTGACCGAAGCCCTGCGTTGTCACCAGCAAGAGACCAAGCTAGCCGAACAGAACAAAGCCCTCCGCGAGGTCAATCGTGCTCTGGCCGACTTGAATGCGACTCTAGAAGAAAAGGTGGAGGAGCGGACGCTGGCGCTACAGCAGGCTAATGATCAGCTAGAAACAGCTAAAACGTCAGCGGAAGTTGCCAGCCAGGCTAAAGGTGCCTTTCTGGCTAGTATGAGCCACGAACTCCGCACCCCTCTCAACGCGATTTTGGGATTTAGCCAAATTCTCAGCCGGGATCTTTCCCTCAAATCCGAGCAGCAGCAACAGCTCACTATTATCAATCGCAGCGGTGAACACCTGCTTAATCTAATCAATGACGTGCTGGAGATGTCCAAAATCGAGGCAGGGAAAATGACCCTCAACCTCGATCGCATTAATCTCCACATGCTGCTAGAGGATCTACATGCCATGCTGGGGCTCAAAGCAGATGCTAAGGGCATTCAGCTAGTGCTTGACCATGCTCCGGATCTGCCGACTCATGTCGAGGCGGATCCCAGTAAGCTGCGTCAGGTGCTGATTAACCTGCTGGGAAATGCAGTGAAATTCACAGAAACAGGGACCGTTAAGCTTAAGGTAAGTTGTCGATTGCACGCTCCCAAGCCTGACGATAGCGAGCGTGCCTCAGTTGCGGCTACACAGGCTGTGACCTTCGCAGTGGAGGATACAGGCGCAGGCATTGCGCCGCATGAGCTCGAAAGGGTGTTCGAAGCCTTTACCCAGACAGAAACCGGGCGGCGATCGCAAAAAGGGACAGGACTAGGACTCGCCATTAGCTACCAACTGGTGCAGCTCATGGGAGGAATGCTCCAGGTGGCTAGTCAAGTAGGGGTGGGCAGTCGCTTCTGGTTTGAAATTCCGCTGCGAGTGGTGTCTTTAGGTGCGATTCCCCAAGCCGATAAGTGGGTGCTGGCATTAGCGCCGGGTCAACCCCGCTACCGCGTTTTGGTGGTGGATGACGTGGCCGAGCTGCGCCTACTACTCACGCGGATGCTGGGCGAAGTTGGATTTGAGGTGCAAGAGGCTGAGAATGGCGAAGCTGCAATCGCCTGCTGGAAAGCTTGGCAACCGCATCTGATTTTGATGGACTGGCAAATGCCCGTGATGGATGGTGAAACGGCAACGCGGCAAATCCGGCGATCGCCTGGCGGTATTGCCCCCAAAATCGTTGCTATCTCGGCTGGGGTTTTCGACGAA
>JBCBJE010000406.1:0-5446 GCA_038523735.1 Cyanobacteria bacterium J06626_18
AGAGCTGCCTCGGTCGCAATGTCAAGATACCGCTTCAAATCTTGCTCGTCGGTAGCCGCCATGATTGTAAGTTTTGTATGGAATGCCAAGTTCAATCTACCGGATCCGATGCCTCGTCGCGCCGTGATTGGCGAAAAGAGGCAGGTGTTTCGCGTAGCGGATTATCCGGATCCCAAATACCTAGCCCCAACAGCCGAGCCGACTCCTGAGCATAGATCAGCTGCTCTCCATAGCGCTGCTGCGACAAGCGATCGCTGTCCAAGAACGCACATCCTTCGGCCAGCACCGCCGCATTCACCAACTGTTTACCCTGCCAAACATAGGCCCAAATCCGCCCATAACCATCCGGAGTCAGCGATTGCGGTTCCACCCGCACCCGCCCTTCTGATTGTTCTGTCAATGCCTGCAGACACTGCCGTGCCTCTCGACCCCACGGTTTCTGATCCCTATCAGGAGCCTGCACACCCGCCAGCCGCACATCCATCACTGGAATATCAGCACTCAACTCCGAAAGCAACTCCAGCGTGTGACCACTCTTGGCATAGTCCACCTTTGCCACTATCGTCGGGTCCTGTGCCCGCCCAAGCCCTGCACCCAACATAAGGAGCAAGAGCGCGATCGCACCAATAACCTTCCAGTTTCGGTAGAGAGATTTAAACATCTTGAGTGGTAGATGGAGTGGAAGAGTGGATGGGTAGAAGAGTGGATGGGTAGAAGAGTGGATGGGTAGAAGAGGGATTAGTTCTTGGTTAATCGTTGATGGTTGATAATCGGTAATTGATTGACCGGGTTCCTACTACCTATTACCCTTCCACCCCATCACTCCCCCACTCCCCTATTCATCCTCGATCGGCAACCCAAACCGCACCTTGCCCTTACCAAAATATTGCCCAAATTGGAGTTCGTAGACTTCGTCTTCATCTTGGGTTTCTACTTCCAAGTCAGAACGCGGATAGCTGACGCAGAGGAGAGCATAGCCGCGATCGCGCAAATCAGGGGAAAGGCCCATCGCTTCAGGTTGATGCAGTTCGCCCGATAGGACGCGCACAGCACAAGTGGTGCAGGCCCCATTGCGGCAGGCAAAGGGCAGGTCAGCGCCTTGATTCTCGGCAGTCTGCAAGATGTAGCGGTCTTCCGGGACGTGGACGGTGTAGTCAACCTCGCACTGACGGTGGTGAATTTTGATCTGATGAGAGCAGTTCATGTATTTTCAATCAACTAGACAAATGGAGACGCGCATCAGGCATCACACCATCTATCTATGCTCTCACAGGAGTCTTCTTTGGCAATGCCCTCTGTGATTGAGAAGACTGCACTCATATCCTTCTCCCGATTTGGCCAAAAGTCCGTGCATAGATTTTGAGGCAAGGTGTCCCTTTACCCTGCCATTATTTGGTAGTATTAGATCCTGTGACTGATTTTTCAGAAAGCAGCATGCCCCCCTGGAGAGATGGCCGAGTGGTTGAAGGCGCAGCACTGGAAATGCTGTTTAGGGGCAACTCTAACGAGGGTTCGAATCCCTCTCTCTCCGTTCAATTTTCACCTCATTCGGCCTCAGAGTTTTTGCCTTCATGAGCCATGTTTGCCATGACAGGAGTGGCAGCTGAGAAGCGGCTAAAGATAGTCAAAAGCCTGACAAAAGGAATCATGCAGCAACACGAGGCAACCTCATGATTCAGGCGTTACAACAGCCAACTACGTTTAACGAGTTCGTCGAATGGCTACCAGAACCCTCTGAATATCGCTACGAATTGCACCGCGGGGTTACTTTAAATGCCCAAGCCAAGAGGGCAGCATTCAAAAATATCAGGCAACCTAGCCTACGACATGGGCACAGCTATCCGGAACGTGCAACAGCCCTATTTCATTCCCAAAGAGTGTATTGTGCGCTCCTCGGATGGCCAGTCAGGCTACGAACCCGATGTGATTGTTCTAGATGAATCGGGACTCTCTCAAGAGCCTGAATGGGAGAGCCGCTCCGTCATCACGCTTGGGAAATCCATCAAGATTATTGTAGAAGTCGTCTCGACGAACTGGCGTGATGATTATTTTACAAAGCTTGGTGAGTATGAAGCGCTAGCGATTCAGGAATTTTGGATTGTTGACTACGCGGCTTTGGGAGGACGGCGTTTTATTGGCAGTCCTAAACAGCCGGCTTTTACAGTCTGCTATCTGGTGTATGGTGAGTATGAATTGAAGCAATTATGAATTGAAGCAATTTCGATTGGGCGATCGCATTACTTCGCCGACATTACCCGATCTGGAACTGACTGTCGAACAGACATTTGGACTGCAGCTTTAGTGGTCTGGTCACCGATAAGCCCTCGTGCCTAGTGAGTTCCTAATTTAGGCGCAAGGGCTCGTTGGTTTGCTGTACACACACGAGTGCAATAGGCCAACTGTACCTGACCCTGAGCATTGCAAAATCGCTGATGAAATCTTGTCAGCTCTGAAATCAATTTATCTAGAGCCATTCCACTTGCAGGCGTAAAGCCCTGGCTGTGTGCTAAGCCAATCAATCCAGCCAAATCTAGCTGTTGGTCAACCCTAAACGCTTGTCGTTAAAATTCACAAAGCCAGGAAGCCAGAGCCCCTGCCAAAACAGCTGATACCATAACTTCTTCAACCATGATTGCACTGACATTGAAGATTGTGCCGGACGCGCCCGATCTCTGGAAGCTTCAAAAATCAAGCGACTATATTCCTCAGAAACAACAGTGTTTTGATCCCAAAGGCTCCATACCAATGCTAATCATCCATTCGGTTTGAGAATGCGACGAAACTCGTGAAGGCTTTTGGAGAAATCGAACCAATGGAAGGCTTGAAATGAAACGACTAAATCAACTGATGCTGCCTCTAATGGAATTTGTTCAGCCGTCCCAACTAGAAACTCAACCCCTGCATGGGGAGTTGCGGCCACTCTCATATCTGTATTGGGCTCAATTGCCAACACCCTGATCCCTCGCTCTGCCAACACCCTTGCTCCAATCCCTGTACCGGCCCCGATATCAGCGGCAACCAATTGATATTGATTTGGAGAATCTAAGCCTGACAAAATTGCATCGATTGCGGAGTCTGGATGAATGGGGCGATATTTTTCATAGTCTTCGCCTCGCTCGGAAAAATAGCTCAATGGGCTTGTGATCGAATCTGAGGCAGTGGAGAAATTAAAGCTCATATCGCTAACCTCGCCGCGAGTTGTAGTCTCAGGCTAGCTCAGAGGCTTGGATTGTGGGCTAGAGATGCAATCTCGTATTCTAAGCCCTGACCCGCTTTGATTTGGGCTTGCGTTGTTGGATCATCCGCTCCCAGCTGAGGGCGACTACACCTAATGTGACGGCGATAATGCCAATCCACTGCACCAATTCCAAAATAGAGTTACTACTTGGTGTAATCAGGCGGGCCATGACCGCTGAAAGGACCGGACCACTAGACGCCACAATGGACGCCTGGGCAGCCCCTATAAAGCGGACACCGTAGTTATTGAATAGATATCCCAGTAACGTCAGTCCGCCTAAGAAGAGACCAGCAATACCCAGGGCTCCATAACTGCTTGGTCCTGTTACCTCCAGCCCCCAAAAGTTAACAGCGATCGCGATAAAGCTGGTGATGACGCTGGTAATACAGAATATCGTCGCGAACTGTATCAGGCTGACAGGAACGGGGTGTAGCTTACGGAAGCTCAGCTGCATTGAGATCAAATACAGAGCGAAGAAACTGCTGGACAGCAGCCCGGTCAAAACCCCCCAGGGAGAAACGCCGCCAGACAAATCGTTACTGATAACAGGATATGCCGCCAGTACGATGCCAGCTGCGATTGCAAACATCACGACGAGCCGCAGAGGTGTGGGGCGATCGCCGAACAAGAACCACGCTAGCGGCACCGTAATCAGCGGATACATAAACAGCAACGTCACTGCAACCCCCACCCCAATATCGGGAATCGCCTTATAAATTAGGACCTGCGACATAAATAGGAAACAGCCGCTCGCAATCACTTGCAGAATTGGGCGCTTGTCCTCTGCCGTCAAAAACTGACGAATGTCTCGCCACACGTCGGGATATAGCTTCCCAGCAACTAGGGCCATGGAGGGCAGTACCACCACCATGCGTAACCATAGCAGCATGAGTGAGTTGAGAATATTGAGGGGAAAGATGACGTCAATCGCAAATTGCTCGAGCCCAAATATCCTGCCACCAAAACCAACAATCCCGACCAAGACGTTATGAACCGACAGCGCCACAGTAGACAGGATGATGAAAATCAGCCCCTTCTGAAAGGTAGAGAATCGACTGGCTGACCGCGTCGCTTTAGAGACAGGAGCTGTTGTTGACGCCGGAGTTGGCTCAACAGGCGATACCTTGGCACGGCTAGCAGGCGATGTACCAGCAGCCTGCTGTTGAGGGGTAGCCGTGGGTTCAAACTGAGTATTTGGGAAGGGTTGGGAAGGGAGCGGTGAAGCAATTGGCGATGGCTGTAATCCTGAAGGCTGATACCCATGCAGCGACTGGGGTACCCCCAATCCGTTACCACCGAGCACGCCTGAAACTGATTGAGGGCGCGCCATCTGAGCCTGTAGTTGAAGACTCAAACGGTTGATCAACGCCTCCAAAATCGTTTCTCCTTGCTGCTCCATGCTTTGCATACGACTAATTTGCTGAGACAAGGAGCTTTGGTAGCTGTTGAGGTCTTGTTGGAGAGAATGAAGGGTATCGTTCAAGCTAGCATCCAGAGAAGCCAAAAGCTGATAGGCATTCTGCAGGGAACCACTTTGCCCCATGCCATTGGCTGAGGCAGTACTGTAAATCGTCTCGGTGAGGCGGCTCTGGAGATTAGTTGCCAATGCTTGTGCCAGTCGCTTTGCCCACACCTGCTGCTGAACAAGCTGTTTACGGCTGAGCTCTTCATCATGCTGAGCTTTCAGAGACTCGTACTGATTTTGGAGAACCTCATAGCGCTCTTCCAGAATGTCGATATCGCTTAGTAGGCGGTGCTTGGTGCCCTGCAAACGATTGATGTCCTGATTCAACTGACCTGAGAGATCTTCCTGCAACGCTCTCAAGTTCTGAGTGACGCTACGGAGCACCTCCCGGGCTGCTTTTCCCTCGTCGATTGGGTTACTCGGTGTGTTGTCCAACTGGCCCATGGGTAAAGTTGCCCCTCATCTGTCGCAATCATCGTCTCCAACATCAGGGCGTCGCTTGCCGCTAAGATCGTTGACGTGGCTGTGATGCTATTGTGCTCAAAATCTTGAAAAAGATCTCATGTGATCGCGAAAAAATGTACCTAAAGCCACGATTTTTGACCATTTGAAGGATGCACCTGCTCTCGTACCTGGAATCAACGAGATAATTACTGGCACAAGCCTGAAGCTATCCCCGTTAATTCCCAGCAGGTCGAAAAATAAACGGGCTTCTGAAAGAGAAAATAACTTTACTCTCTGAA
>JBCBJE010000407.1:0-5438 GCA_038523735.1 Cyanobacteria bacterium J06626_18
GATAAAGTTAGGCTTCCATTGCCAACCCATAACAAAGCAGCTAACCGCAAGAATGAAGATACCTACAGATAAATAATTGACAATTGAATAACGGAACCTTGATACGCGTAGCATGTTTTACGTCCAGCCCTATTGCTGGTTTTAAGGATTTGAAGTAACGACTGAAATGTGGTGCAGTATTGATGCTTGCTCACTATCTGATTTGCGACCCTGATAGGTGCTCTTGACTAGCCTACTCAACCGCCCCATTAATTCAGGACTAGCGGTGACCAGTTACCCGCGCTGATAAAGGCGGCCCAGTAATAAGGATCCTGATATTCTTCACTTTCTAGCATTGCGAGTTGGACTTGTCTTAGGACTTCACTGCGGCCTTGCCCTGAGAGCAGCCGTTCGTAATAGTCAATCATCATGTCTTTGGTGCCAATGTCATCCACCAGCCACAGACTAATCATCTGGCTCTCGGCTCCGGCAATTACCAGCGATCGCCGCAGACCATAAACACCATCGCCATTGGCCACTTCCCCGACACCCGTCTCACAGGCGGACAGCACTACTAGCTGAGTGCCTTGCAAGTCCAGCCCCGAGGCTTCTAACGCAGTCAAAATGCCGTCCTCGCTGCCACTCTGTCGCTGATTGGCCCCGGCCAGCGCCAGCCCCGAGCGCAGCAGAGGATTCTCTTGAGGACCTCGAGGTGCGGATGGGCTCACTGGCGACCCTTGGGATGGAATGACGCCCAGACCACCCCTGGAACTATCCTCCAAACGACGCGTTGCGTCTAAATCAGGCGGTGAAACCAGGGGCAAATTTTGCAAAAAGAAACCGTGGGTCGCCACATGGAGGATACTGGGACGCTGGACCTGCTTGAGCACATTCTCCGTCGCCTCATCTTCAACTAGTAGGGTAAGGTTAGGCAAAATGTCGGCAAGGGCATCCGCCTCCGCAGCGGTGCCCGGCAGATCCCTAAAATTCAAATTGCTGGCGTCGCCGGAACGTTGATTATCGGGTTGATTATTCGGCTCAGCATTGGCTGTGCTTGCCTCAGACATCGGAGCTGCCTCGGCTTGATCGTAGTTTGGGTCGGCCATGACAACCGCAGGCTGCTGACTGGGTTCAGACACCTGGAGTCGCAGCAAGTCTCGCCCTGAGGTTAGGTAGGTAATCTGATAAGTCTCAACTAAATATTGGTTACTTTCATCCACCAGCGCCGCAAAGGGGATGAGATTGAGCTGACCGTCGGGTGAAATTAGCAGGTGCTCAACCTCGCCAAGTTGGGCCCGAATCGGTTCCATTAAGAGGGCATCCAGCTGACGGGCGATCGCTGGGGTTTCCGAATGGGGGCGTCTCAGCGCCTGACGCAGCTCGTTGACTTTTGCATCAATGACTGCAGCTTCCCCCAGGTCAATCGTTTGCACCTCTCCTTGAGCACTCAGCACATAGGCGGCATAGTGTCGCGGCTGCCAGGTGTTGTCCTCAAAGTTGTAAGCGTCGTACTGCACTAGCTCCACCAGAGCCGCATTGGGGGGAATGAGTGCCTGCACCGCCTCGATAGTTACCGGTTCTGTTGCGATGCGAAATGCTGCACTCTGCAGCGCCAGCGTATTCTCAAGCTGGTTGATTTGCTGCTTCAGGTCATCGACTCTGGCACGGTAGTCATCGCTGGTTATCTGGCCAGTGTTGTTAAAGATGAGTGCAGCGAGTTGAGCCCGCTGAGTCTGCAGCTGATCAAAAAGCGCTTTGTCTTGGTCGCTGAGGTTTTGTCTGAGGCGCTGGGTACTATCCGTAACCGCATCCAGAACCCGACCTTTGCGTCGGAGAATGGTTTCGAGGGCTTGATGAGTTAGCTCCGTGGACTCGGGCGATCGCTCAGCCAACGACAAAGCAATAAAAGTCGAGCCTCTCAGGGTATGAGCATGGATTTGCTTGCGAGTATCAGAACCAACGCTGAGAATCTCGTCTAAGTTGATTTCTTGGATGTGGAGCTGTCTACTGAATAGAGGCAACCACTGCTCAAAATTGCCCTGAACTTGATAAAGAATTGCCAACTTTTCGAGGCTAACGGCTACAGCCGGATGGGTATCACCCAAGGCTTGTTCACGAATTGCCAAAGAGCGTTGATAGAGAGACTCAGCTTCAGCATAGTTACCTTGATTTGCATAGGTAACGGCCAAATTGTTGAGGAGAATAGCCACATTTGGATGAGTGACACCTAAGGTTTGCTCAAAGATTTGCAGCGCTCTCTTGTAGAAGTCTTCAGCCTCAGCGTAGCTGCCTTGAAGATAATAAAGCCCTGCTAGATTACTGAGGCTAGTGGCCACAGCCGGATGAGTGACACCCAAGGTTTGCTCATGAATTTGCAAGGCACGTTGCAACAGAGGTTCAGCCTCGGTGTAGTTACCCTGATCTTGATAAAGCCCTGCCAAATTATTGAGGCTGGTAGCTACCAATGGATGGGTGTTGCCTAAGCTTTGCTCATGAATTTGCAGAGCCCGCTGCAGGAGGGGCTCTGCGTCAGTATGGTTACGTTGCTCAAGGTAGAGCATGGCCAAATTGCTGAGGCTGATTGCTACATTTGGATGAGTCTCGCCTAGACTTCGTTCAAAGATTTGTAGGGCTCGCTGCATGAGGGTTTCAGCCTCAGCATATTTGCCCTGAATTCGATATAAATCAGCTAGGTTGTCGAGGCTGACTGCTACTTCTGGATGGTCAGCACCTAAAGTTTGCTCACGGATTTGTAAAGCGCGCTGATAAAGAGGCTCAGCCTCAGCATATTTACCCTGATTACGGTAAAGCAATCCTAGATTGTTAAGACTAGCAGCTACCTCGGGATGGGTATCCCCCAAGGTCTGTTCGTAGATTTGCAGAGCTCGCCGCGAGAGAATTTCAGCTTCAGCATAATTACCCTGAGCTTCGTGCACCTCGGCCAAATTAAGCAGACTGGTAGCCACATCTGGATGGGTATCCCCCAATATGCGCTCAAGAATTTGCAGAGCTTGTTGCAGAAGCGGTTCAGCCTCAGCATAATTGTCCTGTTGGAATTGTTCAAGAGCCTGGTCGTTTAAGCGTGTAGCTTCTTGCAGGGCGGCTTCGTCGGATTGTTGTGCAATTGATGGAGGAGTTACCAGCAGAGGGGTTGCAACCCCAAAGGCACTACCCGATAAAAAAAGCGTGCTCATTAAGCCAACAAAGGCAATCCGATGAGTACGTTTCATGAGGCCGAATCTCTAGTTGATGAGCATCGAAACGCAAGGAGCTATCACACACTATCAACCATCTCAGTAGTTCTCCGGATATAAGATGAATTTTGGGCAATAAATTTTGGGAAAAGTCAATGTTTGGAGCGATCGCCCCCGCATCAGGCAGTATCTCGAAATCGCTCAAGGCCATCCAGAATCAATGCCAGCCCAAACTCAAAATCATGCAGACCATCGTCATGCCCCTCCATCACCTGATGCGTGAGTTTGTTGAGGTAGGGATATTGCTCGGCAGGAATCATATGAACAAAGTTCTTCGCCGCTTCGGCATACTCCGCCGCCTCAAACGGAAAATTCAGCTCCTGGAGCGTGAACCCGTAAATATGGTTGTCGATCGCGTTCCAAATGTGGTCTGCCATCGTGATCGAAAAGCCCGCTTTGTGGAGACACCCGAGTGTTGCATCGATGTAGCGCAGCATGGCTGGCCCTACATTCACCCGCGACACGATCGCGGAAACCTAAGCGGGATGACTTAGCGATCGCCAGCGACCTGCTAACTGCCGGCAAAATCACCCCCTTCATCGATCGCCGCTATCCCCTTAGTGAAGTTCCCGCCGCCATTCGCCATCTTGAACAACGCCAAGTTCGCGGCAAAGTCGCCATCACTGTTGTTTAAGCTTCGCGGTAGGCTTTCGGAGTTATCCCCGTGACTTGTCGAAACTGCCTGCTTAAGTGACTATGGCTGTTGAATCCACAGGCCAAGGCAATGTCCACAATCAAGTGGTCGGTGCGTTTCAACAATTGCTTGGCCCGTTCCACCCGTTTCTGCATCAAGAACTGGTGGGGCGATCGCCCCACAGACTGCTTGAAAAGACGACTGAAGTGAAAGGAGCTCATATCTAGCAATTCGGCCAAATCAGCCAGCTTAATGTCTTGGTCTAAATGGGCGTCGATGTAATCCAAAACTCGCTGGAGTTGATGATGGGGTAAGCCTCCCTCATAGATCGGTAGCTGGGGGCGCGTCGTGGCATGTTGTCTGAGCAAATTGACGGCCAAAATATTCGCTAGCGAGTCCCAGTAAAGTCTGCCGCTTGCTACTTCTTGCTGCAGTTCCGTGAGCAGCATCGTTCCGATCGCGCTGATTTGGGCATCCCGTACCTGAAACGTCGGCAAAAGTTCAAGGCGATCGCAGTCCGGTCGTAACGTTTCGCTCGCTACCTTGCGCAAAAACTGATCGCTGAGTTGAACCTGCAAGCAATTTTCGTCCCCTTCCCACTGCACGAAGAGGGGTGTATTGGCTGGTGTGATGAGCAAATCCCCTTGTCGATAAAGCCCTGTATAGGTTTTGCCGTCCTGAGCCTGCAAATAGTGAATCGGACGAGGCGACAGTGACATAAACAGCGTATGCCTATCCTTGCAATGATATGGCCCTTCTCCAGGTGGATTCTGAAGCCGCTGCACCTGGATGGGTCCCCAGCCTTGAGTATCACAAAGCAGGTCGGATGAGGAAGTGACTTGAGCCTGTTCGATATTTGCAGGTTCCACGCTGTCAGCTCATCAAATCTCGCCTCTACTATAGAGTTCACCGCAAGATTTTGAAAGTACCGCAAGAACGTGATGGCCTAGCCTGGAGCGCCTCCCTAAGCTGAGAGTGTCATTGCTTAGGAGCAAACATCATGAAACTACTTGTTTTTGGAGCAACGGGAACTGTCGGTCGCCAAGTTGTCGGACAGGCACTTGAGCAGGGACACACGGTTACCGCCTTTGCGCGCACTCCTACCAAACTGGATATCCAACACGCCAATCTGACATTTTTTCAGGGCGATGTCCTGGATCTGCCCGCTGTAAAACAGGCAGTACAGGGTCAAGAGGCTGTTGTGTGTGTCCTCGGATCTGGACAGAATCTAACCGGAACCGTCCGCTCAGAAGGAACACGGCATATCGTTCAGGCCATGGAGCAAGCGGGAATCCGCCGGTTTATCTGCCAAACCACCCTGGGAACAGGCGATAGCTGGGGCAATCTGAACTTCTACTGGAAATACCTCATGTTTGGCTTCATTCTGCGCAATGTCTTCGCCGACCACGAACGGCAAGAACACGACGTCAAGCACAGCCATCTCGACTGGACCATCGTGCGCCCCGGAGCCTTTATCGATGGGGAACGCACTGGACAATACCGCCACGGTTTTCCCGGCACCGACAAAACCTCACAGCTCAAAATCTCCCGTGCCGACGTCGCCGACTTCA
>JBCBJE010000408.1:0-5428 GCA_038523735.1 Cyanobacteria bacterium J06626_18
AAAGCGCTGTTGGGTTATCTCTTGCTGATTCCGTGTATCTACTATTTAATTCGGACCAAAGAGGACCTATATTTTTTGCTGCGATCGCAAGTTGTCCTCATCATTGTCTGCTGCGGGTTGGCATTTATTCAATACTCAATGCTAAAAGCGGGGATTTGCGCCGGGACACAGGCCAGTGGCGAAAATCTCTTCAAAGCGTCCCTCGATTCACGATGTTTCGTGGGCGGAGCCCTGCTATACACACCCGAGCAAGGTCAAATTCGCCTGCCGGGGACATTCGTAGCGCCTTGGCAGTGGGGTTGGTTTTTGATTTCCAGTGCTTTCTTTGCCTTTGGAACAGCCTTTAACGATCGCTCCTGGATCTGGCGCATGTTAGGGCTAGTCTCAATGGTCACGGTCGCTATGATGTCGGTACTTTCAGGGCAGCGAATTGCCTTGGCCCTGGTTCCTGTGGTCGTCCTAGTCCTGCTCGTTGTGACGGGGCAGATTGTCAACCTAAAGAAGTTTCTGCCTATTGGCATCCTGCTAGCACTCGTCCTAACCTTTCTTGCAGCGCGTAATCCGGATTTGGTCAACGAGCGCGTCGAAAGCCTTAGGGGTAGATGGGAAGCTTCCCCACCTCATACGTTTGTTATCCAGCAATTGCAGTGGGCTCAGAGGCGGCAGCAAGGGCTTCTAGGTCGAGGGTTAGGGCGAGCCACTAATGCAGCACGAATTTATGGCAAAACCCAATTAGTAGAGACTTATCACTCCAAGGTGCTGTACGAGATCGGGCCGATTGGACTGGTGATGCTCTTGGCATTATTCACGGTTTTGATAATCGCGACTTTCCGAGCCTATCGTTCCATCAAAGAACCCAACTTGCGGGGGTACGGGGCCTCTATGTGGGTCTTCGTGCTATTCATTAGCTATTTTCCGTATTATTACCCACTTGATGTCGATCCAGTGAACGTCTACTACTGGCTCGCAGCAGGTATTGTGCTGAAATTACCTGATATTGATCGGCAAGAGCGATTGAAACACGGCTCAGACGGGGATACTAGTCGCAAGTTGACGAAGAAAGAGTTGAAGCAACTCAAGAAATCGCAACAGGCTGCTGAGTTCAAGTAACCTTTTCCAAGCTTACGGGCGTTATGTTGACCTTCATTATCCCTCTCAAAAGCGCTAAAGTTTCCAAGGACTGGCGCAAGACCTGTGCGCTCTTTGAGCGATGTCTGAAAGCGACGTGTAATCAAACTTCTGATGCCTTCAGAACGATTGTGGTCTGTAACGAGAAGCCGGACATCGATTTTCAGCACGGTGCTGTTAGCTATGTAACCGTCGATTTTTTGCCCCCCGAGAAAGAACGTCTCCGCATCAATGGATTTCGGACTGATAAAGGGCGACGAATTTTGAAAGGGATGACGATCGCTCAGCAGTTTTCGCCCACTCATGTGATGGCGGTTGATGCCGATGATTGTGTCAGTAATCGATTAGCGGCTTTCGTCAACGAGCATCCCGAGGCCAATGGTTGGTACCTCAAAAGTGGCTGGAAGTACCGCGAAGATGGTGATCAGCTTTATAAGAAATATCGCCGCTTTTACACGATGTCAGGTACTGCCAACATCCTGGGTGTGAAACATCTGAATTTGCCCGATCCGCCGGAATACAATCGGGGATATGGGTACTACAAGTTCTTCATTGATCATCAAAAAGTGAGACGGGTCATGGATGAGCGGGGAGCCTCTCTAAGTCCGCTACCCTTTCCTGGCGCAGCGTACATTTTGGCTACGGGGGATAACATCTCCAGTAACGAAAACAACCTCTCGTTCAACTTTTTGAGCCAGAGAAAATTATCTGACGATATCCGCAAGGAATTCTGCTTGGATCCGCTCAAACTCTAAGACGACTCATCGGTAAAGCTATCGAGTTTTCTAAAGTTCCTTAACCCTGAAATCTGTTATGCAGTGGCCCTCTATTAGCATTATTGTGCCGACCTACCAGCGGGAAGATGTGCTGTGCAACACCATCACCGACCTGCTGAAGCAAGACTATCCTGACTTCGAGATTCTGGTTGTCGATCAGACCCGTGATCATAAGCCAGAAACCCAGCAGTATTTAGACGAAACCGCCAAGAGTGGCAAAATTCAGCTCTTTCAAGTGGATTGGGCTAGCCTCCCAGGTGCACGCAACTATGGCGTCGAGCGATCGCGCGGCGACATCATTCTATTTGTAGACGACGATATCGAATTGCCCGAGGGCTACCTCAAGGCCCATGCCCAAGTCTTTATGGACAATGCCAAGGTGGGTGCAGTGGCGGGTCGCGTATTCGACCGCATGAAACTCGCGGATCGCCCGGATCTCACGATCGAGTACTTGCCTGAAGAGGCTATGGATCCTGGCATTGCCTGGTATTACATCGATTTGGTTCACACGACCAAACCTCAACAGGTGTTGACTGCACGAGGCTGCAACATGTCCTTCCGTCGCGACGTTTTTGAAAAGCACGGCCTCCGATTCGATGAGCGCTTTCGCGGCAATGCGGTTCGGGAAGAATCGGACTTTTGCCTGCAGCTCCGACGTACCGGCTACATCGTCTGGTATGCGCCGGAGGCACACCTTATCCACATTGGCGAAGAAACTGGTGGTTGTCACGACATCAGCACGCGATCGCTGAAGTACCAAATCACGTTCTATCACAACCACTTTTTGATGGGGCTGAAAAACCTTACTCCCACCCAAGCCACCCGTCTCTTCATCCGCCTCTTCGACTGCCACGTTTTGGGCAACCCACCCTGCAACAAGAGCGGTTCTCCTATTAAAATCGTCACCCGGTTTAGCTTTTACTGCCTGGGCTTTATGGATGCCGTTGGCACGCTCATCAAAACCGGCAAACGCCACCAAATCTATACTACACATACTTCGTAAGGGCGAACGGCTATTCGCCCCTTCCCCTTCCTGTCAACTCGAATCCGTTTCACCCCCCTCAACCTCAGGAACCCAACCATGAGAGTGCTTGTTGTCAGCCACACCTACATCGTGGACTTGAACTGTGAAAAGTTTCGTACCCTAGCTCAACTGGAACCCGATATCGAGGTTACAGTTGTTGTCCCCAAGCGATGGCGACCAGGTGGGGTGCAGAACCGTATTGTGGAAACCCGTCCTTGGCAGGATGGCTCTTTTCGAGTGGTGCCCGTTTCCAACTTCAGCCAAAACAATCAAGGACTGCTGACCTTTGGGCTTGACATGGTGAAACTGCTGCGCGAGTTTCGCCCTCACGTTATCCAGGTTGAACAGGGATCCAAGGGGCTG
The DNA here is from genome assembly GCA_038523735.1 of Cyanobacteria bacterium J06626_18. Classification (GTDB taxonomy): domain Bacteria; phylum Cyanobacteriota; class Cyanobacteriia; order Phormidesmidales; family Phormidesmidaceae; genus SIO1E4. Next base: position 3,292 of record JBCBJE010000408.1, read on the forward strand.
GCCTATGCCGAGATGATTACCCTCAACCGTTTGCTAGGGCTGAAGGCTAAGTTGCTGTTCTTCACCTGGTGGAATCTGCCTTACGACCTGAAGTTCCCCATCTCTCTGCTGGAAGCCTATAACCTGCAGGGCACCGATGGCATCGTCTCGGGGAATCAGGATGGAGCCGATATTTTGCGCGATCGCGGCTACCAAGGCCCCATTCGCGTCATGCCTCAACTCGGCGTCGACGAAACGCTCTTCCGGCCTCAACCGCAGCCCGAACTCGCCGCCAGCGTGGGGATTAATCCTGCTGATTTCGTCGTCGGTTTTGTGGGACGTTTCGTAGAAGAAAAAGGACTGCTCACCTTAGCTAAGGCACTGGGTCAGCTGAAGGATCATGCTCATCCCTGGAAGTGTCTGTTGCTGGGACGGGGAGCGCTGAAGGAAGAACTGACCCAGCAGTTGGAAACAGTGGGCATTCGCGATCGCATAATCTGGGTCGAAAGCGTCCCCCACGACGATGTCCCCCGCTACATCAACCTCATGTCTACCTTGGTGCTGCCTTCTGAGACTACCTACAAGTTCAAAACGCTGACGTCTGTAGGCTGGAAAGAACAGTTTGGGCACGTCATCATTGAAGCGATGGCTTGTCAGGTGCCAGTGATTGGTTCTGATTCTGGCGAGATTCCTTTCGTGATTGACGAAGCCGGGCTGGTGTTTCCTGAGGGCGACGCTGATGCCCTCGCGGTTCAACTTCGCAAACTAATGGAATCGCCCGAACTGCAGGCTAACCTTAGCAAGCGCGGTTATGAGCGCGCCATGGAGCAGTACACCAACCAAGCGCTAGCCCGTCAGGCACTGGACTTCTATCAGGAACTGGTGGCATGAGTCAGTCCTTAAAAGTTCTGCAAATCGTGCCATCGTTCTCGCTGGTGTACGGCGGTCCTAGCCAGATGGTGCGCGGGTTTTCCCAGGCACTGGCGGCAGCCGGAGCCAGCGTCACCGTGGTGACAACCGATTCCAATGGGGATGTGGACGAAGCGCCGCTGGATGTGCCCTTAGTCCAGCCTGTTCCCCACGATAATTACACGGTTTGGTATTTTCGCTGTTCGCCCTTTCGTCGCTACAAGTTTTCCACCGGCCTTCTCCGCTGGCTGTGGCAGCATGCCACCGATTACGACATTGCTCATATCCACGCCTTGTTTTCCCCCGTCAGTTCCCTGGCGGCGGCAGTGCTCCGTCAACGTGGCGTGCCCTATCTGCTGCGCCCACTAGGCACCCTGGATCCCGCCGATTTACAGAAAAAAAAGCAGCTCAAGCAACTCTACGCTGCGGTGCTGGAGCGTCCGAATATCGTTGGGGCCGCTGCGATTCATTTCACCAGTGCCCAGGAAGCATCGGTTTCAGAGCGGTTTAGCACTCAAACGCCTGGTATCGTTTTGCCCTTGGGCGTCACACCTTTACCTGAGCCAGACGCGACGATCGCCGTGCGCGATCGCTTCCAGATTCCCTGCGATCGCCCCATCCTCCTATTCATGTCGCGCCTTGATCCTAAAAAGGGCCTGGATCTCCTCATCCCGGCTCTGGAAACCCTCCAGCAAGAAGGCTTAGACTTTCATCTAATGCTGTGCGGTGCTAATCCTCAAGATCGCCAGTACGAACAGGCCATCCACACACAGATCCAAAACTCACCCCTACAGCCCCACACAACACTGACGGGATTTGTCTCCGGTGACCTCAAAACCGCACTCCTGAACACCGCCGATTTGTTTGTCCTGCCCTCTTACTATGAAAATTTCGGCATTTCCGTAGCTGAAGCTATGCTGGCCGGACTTCCCGTGGTTATTTCCAACCAAGTCCACATCTGGCAAGACATTCAACAAAGCCAATCCGGCTGGATTTGCAGCTGCTCCCAAGTATCCCTAACCGACCAGCTCAGGGACGCTCTCAAATCCCCCGAAGAACGTCGCCAGCGAGGCCACAATGCGGCGCAAGCTGCCCAAAAACGCTACAGCTGGAGTGCCATCGCAGAGGGGGCGATCGCCACCTATCAAAGCATTTTGTCAGGCAAATCTCTCCTACAAAATGTGGCAGCGGATAACGCGCTTTAATTTGGATAGTCAGAAACCAGAAGTTGACCGACAAAACTTTTTTG
>JBCBJE010000409.1:0-5423 GCA_038523735.1 Cyanobacteria bacterium J06626_18
CCCACTACCCACGACCTTTCTCCCTCAACTCACTACCCACTACCCACTACTCTTCCCTAATCCTCCTTCTTCTTCGGCAGGGGAGGAAAGCTAGGAAGCTCGACAGCGGAGAGAGACTTACGTTTCCGAGTGGGTGGACGTAGGGGATGGACGATGGGCGAGAGAGACGTTTGTGCAGTTTTAGCAGCGTCTAGGGCTGGGATTTCAGTTTTCCATGCAGGGGCCGTGGGCGATTGGGGAGCGTCAGCAGGATTGGACTCTTCGGCAAGATTGGACTCTTCGGCAGCAGCCTGGAAACGCTTAGACACGACTGCTGCTGCGATCGCATCCACGATAGTCTCAGCCTTATCTGGGGATGCAGCCTGAGGTTGGGTACTTGCCGCAGCGGGCTCTGGTTCCTTGGGAATAGGAGTCCCCCAGGGCATCGGTTCGGTGAACTGTACTTCGTCTGCTGGAGGAGTTACCTGACCAGCATCTACAGCGTTGGGAGCTGCCGCTTCTGGAGTTGAGGCAGAGTTTTCAATCACCCGCTCAACGTCCTGCCAGAGTTGCTTTTCGGCTTCTTGATCAACAACAGTTGCCGCGGGCAGAACGGGTGATTCCTTCAGCGATGAAGGGGGTGTTGTCGGAGCAGTGGATGAAGGTGAGGGGGAGGGTTCCTTCAGCGATCGCACTAGAGACAGCAGTTGGGGATCGGTGTAGCCCTCTGGCTCCGCCGACCAAGGACGAATGCGCTCGGAGCGTGGCATGGCTAGAGGATTGGGGGTGGCTGTGGTTTCTAGCACGGGGGCACTATCAAACCCTGTCTCTGGCATCGCGGCAGAAGCATGATTGAAAGCTGAGGTGTCTAGGCTTTTTTCAAGCGCGACTTTGAACTGTAGCGTGTAGCGCTGTTGACGCTGAAGTCGCGATCGCAAGTCGCCACAGGTTTCCTCCGCTTCCTGAAGCTGCTGCGCTTTTTCAGCCTGTTGTTTCCGCAGAATTGTACATTCCTTTTCGAGCTGGCGGCTGCGCTCTTGATACGTTCCTAGTTGGGCCTGCAGCGTTTCAGCCAAAACCGTTTGCCGCTTCAACGCCGCGTCCGATTCTTCGAGTTCACTCAGGAGTTGGGCGACAGAATGCTGCTGGGCGATCGTCATCTTCTCGGCATCGGAGCGGTGTTGCGATCGCTCAACCTCCTGCTGCAGCGCCTGATGGGCCTTCTCTAAAGACTCCTCTAACTGATTGACACGTCCCAACAGCGCGTCGTTACAGCGCTTGAGGTCTTGAATCTGGGTCTTGAGTTCAGCCTCCCGTTGCAGTGCAGCTTGAACCGTAGCCTCGGGTGCCACAGGAACGTTGTCGACTGGTAACATCCCAGGTAAGGGAACTGCTTCCCAACCCACAATTGAAGGCTGAAACGGCGGCTGTGCCGAAGCTTGGTCAGCACGTGCCGGAGGTTCAAAGTCGGGGGAAGTATCAGGACGAGATGGCACGTTGGCGTTACTCATTTTTTGCTTAGATCTCAAGAGTACTCAGCAAGCATAGGGAAGAGCCCAGCATCCATAGAGCGCTGACCTATCTGATCCATATGGTGTAGCACAGAAAGCTAAATATTAAACAATTTGTCTAAAAATCTACTCACATGAGGGGAGTGAGCCCTCTTCCAAATGGCTTATTTCTCACTTATGTTAATGTTTGGAAATAGCCCTTCAGGGCCATTCTTCCTGCCATCAGTGTGTTCAAAAAAACTGGGAAGCTTGAAAGGCGGGGTGCAGTTGCCTTTTGGAATCAAGGGTTAACCAGCACCCGCTCAGGTCTTTCTAGCTTCGGTATCTAGTTTGAGTACACGATTTAACATTTCTTGGTGTAAGAACGCCCGGTCAACGCGGGACTGAATTTGATCGGGGGATGCAGGGTCACCATTGGCATACTGATAAAGCAACTGTTGCGTCATTGCCGACGCTTGATTAGGCCAAAATGCCAGGTGGGTAGTCGGCAACTTCGCGGGCGCCGCATCGGCCAGTAAATCCCAGCCAGGTATTTCCAAATCTTCCGCAACAAAAGTAACTTTGGGGTCATAGCTAAGGGCAAAACACTGGCACCCCTCTGCTGCTGCCATGATGAGGGCATGAAGCCGCATCGCGATCGCCATTTCCACACCCCGAAAGATGCCCTTCAGCTGCGTTGGATTCGTCACCGTCAAGATCTGGTTGGGACCTTTTAAGTAAGGCTGGATTGTTTGGGCGATGGGCAAATCGTGACTTATCTGAAAAGGCACCAGTAAAATTCCCGTCTGGGTGGCGGTCTGAAAATCAGTCAGGGCTTGAGCAAATTGTGTCAGGCGCTTTGGGGTGAGGCTGGAGTGCGATCGTAGTGCCACTGCCACCCGCGGAGCCGGAAAGTCGGACAGGCCAGGAACAGGATCCGACGCCAAGGCCCAAACCGGATCGGGAGCCATCCAGACATCAACATCCCATTGCTTGGCTAAATTCGCCGATGCTCGGTCCCGTACAGTTATCCCCGTGCATTTTTGTAGCAGCCTTGCCGTCAACTGACGGGTCCATGTCCGTTTGAGGGGACCAATGCCCTGAGCCCACGCGATCGTTTTTAGCCCCATGGCCTGAGCCAATCGCATTAACCCGCCGTAATACAGCGGATTCACAGCACTGGTACTGTCTTGCATTAAGCTACCACCGCCCCAAATAAATCCTTCTGCACCTCGCAGTGCCGACCAAATGCCTAGCAGCGATTTCCGAGGATAGGCTTCTACGCTGTAGCGTTCAGTGGTTTCTGAGGGATTCCCAGACAAAACAACAGGCACCACATGGGTCGGCAGCATCTGTAATAAAGCCGCCAGCAACGCTTCGTCTCCCCCGTTGCCCATGCCGTAGTAGCCACACAACACAACTCTCATCGTCATCCTCTAGACAGCCTAGACCAGCAAGATTTCGTCCCGACATGGGCGATGCTGACACGCACCCAACTGACAGCTGCCATAGTCCCAATCCTGATGTTTTTTACAGCGATTCAAGATTACAGCGATTCGAGCTGAATAAGTCAGTTAGCGGCTGACTTTGCCCCGAAGGATAAGATCAAGCCTGTAGGGATAGACCAGTCGCATACTGCAGCACCGCTGCGACAGGGTTGATATCTACGCCCGCCTCTAAACCCAGCAGGAACTAAGACTTATGGTGTCAATTTCAAAACAGTACGACGTTGCAATTGTGGGTGCTGGCATTTGCGGTACGGCTGTCGCATATCTGTTGTCACAGTATACGAATGTCGAAAGCGTTCTTGTCTTGGAGAAGTGTGATGATGCAGCTCAGGTAAATTCACGTGTCTTTAACAATAGCCAAACGCTCCATTTTGGCGACATTGAAACCAATTACACGCTGGCCAAAGCGCGCAAGGTTAATCGCGCAGCCTCACTGACAAAGCAGTACTTGCTCAAACATGATCCACACCAAGCAATCTACAGCAAGTATCACAAAATGGTTCTGGCGGTAGGAAAGGAACAGACCGAACTGCTTGCTAACCGCTACCAAGAATTCAAATCGCTTTTTCCTCATCTCAGATTGATTAATCGTGCTGCAATAGAGACTGTGGAACCCAATATTTTGAAGGACCGCGATCCCGAAATTGCAGTCAGCGCTCTCTTTACGAAAGAGGGCTACGCCGTTGACTTTCAGAAGCTAACAAAATCCTTCTTAGAAATAGCCTGTGATAATTCACAAGCAACGGTTGAATTTCAATCAGGCACGCATGTTAAACGACTCACCCAGCTCGAAGCGGGATACCGCATTGACACGAATCAGCAAACCTTTACTGCGAAGACAGTCGTGGTTGCCGCAGGAGCCTACAGCTTATTATTCGCGAAATCGCTCGGCTATGGTCGCGACTATGCCCTGCTCAGCGTGGCGGGCAGCTTCTATCGATCAAAGTCAGCTCTGAACGGTAAGATCTATACGCTGCAAAGTAAAAAGCTACCCTTTGCCGCCATTCACGGTGATCCGGAAGTCCACGATCGCACCATCACTCGTTTTGGCCCCACCGCCAAGGTCTTGCCGCAATTGGAGCGCCACCGCAGCGCCACCATAATCGACTATTTCAGAACCGCTGGGCTCAGCCTGGCAGCATTCCTCAGTTTTGCCGCGATCCTTTTAGACTTCACAATTCTGCGATATATTTTGCGAAATCTCCTGTATGATGTGCCTTTTATTGGTAAGCGACTGTTTATCCAACAGGTTCGTCGTATCGTGCCTAGTATGCAGCTCAAAGATTTGCATTATGCCAAGGGTTACGGCGGCATTCGCCCCCAAATTGTGAATACCCAAACACGCAAACTCCAGTTAGGCGAAGCCAAAATTTTGGGCGATCGCATCATCTTCAATATCACCCCCTCTCCTGGAGCCTCGACTTGTCTGCAGAATGCTGAAGAGGATGTCGAGAAGATTATGGAATTTCTGGGCGAGGGGTATTGCTTCGACAAACCACGCTTTTGGCGAGACTTGGGGATTGAACCAGAGGCTACTGAGTCAAGCCGTGCAGCATCTGTCCCAGCAACTGCCTGACCAATTTGGTGGAAACTATTGCTATGCATACACTCTCTATTCCAACTTGGGTCGTTCACATCACTAGCGTGGTTGAGTGGATAGCCGCGATTTGGCTAATTTGGCAGTATGCCGAAGTCAGCGGCCTCAAGGCTTGGCGGATGCTTTCTTTCGGCATGTTGCCAGCCCTTGTGAGTGCGATGTGCGCCTGTACCTGGCACTTTTTTGACAATCTTGAGTCCCTGTCTTGGCTGGTAACGCTACAGGCAGCCATGACTGTGGTTGGCAACTGCACAGTCTGTTTAGCCGCTTGGTGGATTTGGCGGCAGGCTAAGCCCTCAAAGACATGATTGCCCTATGAGAACGGACTATGCCAGTCATGACCGTGCTTACCGGCGGAAACGCAATGATCCAGCCTATGCAGGCTGGATAAAGCAGAATGAACTCGATGACGACTGGCGATTGAGCTGGCAGCCACTCATTCAAAAAAGTGCCTTTCCGAAGCAGGGTCATCTTCTGGAACTTGGGTGTGGAGCTGGTAATATCAGCCTTCAATTCGCCAAGCAAGGCTATGAAGTGGTCGGGGTCGACATTGCCCCGACTGCTATTGATTGGGCTATTGAGAATGCTGCTCGAACAGCCATTAGTGCAACATTCTTCACCGGAAATGTTTTAACATTGGCTGAAATCGGAACTGCCTCCTTTGACATTGCGCTGGATGGGCGCTGCTTTCATTGCATCATTGGTAGCGATCGCCCACAGTTCCTGCAATCAGCTCATCGGGTGCTCAAGGCAGACGGTATCTTGGCTGTAAACACAATGTGCGATCAAGTTCCCGATACTCCTTACTTCCAGAAGATGTTTGATCCACAGTCCCGTTGTGTCATACAG
>JBCBJE010000410.1:0-5415 GCA_038523735.1 Cyanobacteria bacterium J06626_18
CAAATGGGCGATGTTGCGAGCCCACTCGACAACCGAGCACTGCATCCCCAAACAGAGTCCCAAAAAGGGAATTGCATTTTCCCGAATGTATTGGATGGTTTGAATTTTGCCTTCTATGCCGCGCGTGCCAAAGCCTCCGGGCACCACTACGCCATCTACACCGTGCAGATATCGCTCGGGGCCATGAGCTTCCACCTCTTCTGAGTTGACCCAGCGGATTTTGAGATTCGCTTTGGCGGCGATCGCGGCATGTTGCAACGCCTCCGCTACCGACTTGTAGGCATCATTGAGGCTGACGTACTTACCTACAATCGCGACTTCTACCGACTGTTCGGTATTCTGCAAACCCTCTACGATAGATTGCCATTGAGTCAAGTTCGGTTCACGCTGCTCGAGGCCAAAAATATTTAACACCTGATGCGCCAAGCCTTCGCGTTCCAGAATTAGGGGTACCTCATAGATGCTGCTGGCATCCTGCAGTGTAATCACGCACTGAGTTGGCACATCACAAAACTCTGAGGTTTTTTCCTTAATGTGTTCTGATAGAGGCTTTTCAGACCGGCAGACCAGAATATCGGGCTGGATACCAATGGAGCGAAGTTCTTTGACGGAATGCTGGGTAGGTTTGGTTTTGACTTCGCCGGCTGAAGCAATGAGGGGAACCAGCGTCACGTGCATATATAGAACGTCATTGCGGCCTACGTCCTTACGGAACTGGCGGATAGCTTCGAGAAACGGCAGCGATTCGATATCGCCAACGGTGCCACCGATTTCGGTGATAACGACGTCGGGATTCGTATCTCGGGCAACGCGATGAATGCGTTCTTTAATTTCATTTGTGATGTGGGGAATGACCTGGACTGTTCCACCTTGATAATCACCGCGCCGCTCTTTATTGATGACGGCCTGATAGATGGAGCCGGTGGTGACGCTATTGAGACGCGACATAGCGGTATCGGTGAAGCGCTCGTAGTGACCCAGATCCAGATCGGTTTCGGCACCATCTTCGGTGACAAACACCTCGCCATGTTGGAACGGGCTCATGGTGCCAGGGTCGACGTTGATGTAAGGATCGAGCTTAAGAATGGACACCGAATAGTGACGTGATTTGAGCAACCGCCCTAAACTGGCGGCGGCGATGCCCTTACCAATGCTGGAAACGACTCCCCCGGTAACAAAGACGAACTTAGCCATATATCTGGTATCCCAAAGCCCAACAGCGATCGCTGACCCTTGGCAGTGCATCTGTGCTGTGCGATCGCCCCTGCCAATGTCGATTTAACCCATTAATTTTGCCACAGCCCCGGAAGTTCACGTGTGAGGGTTTTTTGATGATGAGACGGCAAGGCGTTGGCATACGAGTTTCGGCGCAACGATAAAGATGTGTGTCCAAATAGGTTCTCTATATTAAGTGGCGGTCAACAGACGGGGTAGTCTCTTGGGAGTGTCACTGATTTTTAGGCATTGACTGGATCCCATGACGCGATCGCGACGATGGTTTACACAGACGTTTCTACTGGCTAGTTCAGGAGTAACGCTGGCATTAACGTCTGAACGGCAGGCTTATGCTCAGGATGTTATCGCCGTCAATACGAGCGAGGCTTTCGTCCAAGCCATTGGTCCCAATCGCACCATAGAACTTGCCTCTGGCAGCTTTACGCTGTCTGACCTCGACCCTGGTTTGCAGACGCGCCATGTGCGGTTCGAGTCTGTTTTTGATGGCTATGAGCTGGTCATTGCCGATGTTGAAAATCTGACCATTGTCGGTACTGACAATACGCTCTCACGCCTGTTGACCCAACCCCGCTATGCCGATGTCCTAAAGTTCATCAATTGCCGCAATCTGACGCTGCAAAATCTAGAACTAGCACACACTAAGGACGCGGGTTTTTGTCGTGGTAGTGTTCTGAGCTTTGGCAACTGTCAAACTGTGGTGATTGATCAGTGCGTTCTCGTCGGCAGCGGCACTCATGGCATTGAGGCTCAAGTGCTTTCGGACCTTACCTGCCGAGCCTCGGTGATCAAAGAGTGCACTTATGGCATTCTCTGTCTGGATCAGGCCTCAGCTATTCGATTTGAGGACTGTCAGTTTTATGAAAATGCAGGCTTCTCAATGGTGGACTTATCAGACTGTGAACAGGTCAGCTTTGTGAACTGTCTGATGTATGACAACGCTAGCGACTCCCGATATGGCTTCTATAACGACTTTATGTTCAATATTTGGCAGAGCCAGAGCATCGAAGTTGTCGATTGCCAGCTATACAACAACCTCGTCCCCTACCTAGCTCCCTCCACAGCCGCCCTGACCCTTACTAACATTGCTCTAGAGGGTAACTCGTTTCCCCCTAATGCTCTCTATCCCGATGATCCGTCGATTCAATCACCGCCTTTTTGTCCGATTTAGGGGATGGGTTATTTGTGGTTGGTTGTTGATTCTTAGTTCTACCCGTCGGGAAGGGCATAGCCCTACGTTGATGGTTGGCGGTATTGGGGCGAGGCATTTGGAGCATAGAGTTTTGACGGGTGGTAAGGATACGGACCAAATGCCTCGCCCTTACGGATGCTGCTCCCCCCCTTCTCTCTTTCCCCGCCACTCATTACCCCATCACTCCCCTACTCTACTCTATCCCCCTCTACCCCTACGGTGTACACACATCTCAGGTTGGGGCGGTAAGGCGACAATTCCGGTGGGGGGTGAGAGGTTCTGCTTAAGGACATTTCGCTGTCCTTGCACCCAAATATCCTTGATAGGGAAACAGAGATGACCGTAAAGACGCGAAATTTCGCGTCTCTGCTATCGACTAGGACGTTCCGTCGTCCTAGAACCTCACGAAAGGAGAAGGCGGGTGAGGTTAACCACAGCGTTGCATTGGGGGTTGGATTTTCCGCCGGAGGCCGCTTGCACCAACGCCTCTAGCTTTGCCGAAATTCAGTCCTGAAGAGACTTGAGCTAGGGGTTGGAGAATGGATGCTCCGGCAGCAGTATGGGTCAGGTGAAGACTTGTGGTATACACCGTAGCCCTCTACTCCTCCCATCTCCTACTGAACTGCCAATGCCGGAATGTAATCCCCTGGATCACGGGCTACCCAGCCTAAGGCCGAGTTGGTTCGTACTTCAAAGTAAAGGGCGGTGGCATCGCCTTCAGTAGAAGGGGTGGCGAGTGTTTGCCCCATCTGAACTTGGTCACCCGGGCTTACTTGAGGGTCTGTTACCAAGGCATAGCGGGTTTGGAGGCCGTCGGCGTGGTTAATCACAATGAGGGTTTGAAGAGTGCCCTCTTCACCGACGTAAGCGACTGTGCCGTCGCCTACTGCCACCACACTCATGCTGTCGCTAGCCTCCAAAGTGACGCCGCTGCTGAAGAAAAGTTCGTCGCGGTCGGGGCGTGTCTGCCAGCCAAAGCCTGTCAAGATCGACGCCGTCTCGGAGAGGGGATAACCGGTTAGCGGATCGCTATCGCCGTTGGGGTTGCTCTCACTGGTGGCAGACTCGATGCCAGGAAACCAGTTGATGCCTGGAATGAAAATGCGATTTGGAATTTCAGCTGGGCAACCGTTGATCTCAAACAAAACATCGGCTCTGCTTTGGTAACTTGCTGCTAAGTCTTGCCAGGTTTGCCCTGCCAGAACTGTGACTTCAATGCCGTTGAAAGGAGGAACGCGTAGAGTTGTCCCGGGTACAAGAGCCTCGGGTTGTACAGTGGGATTCATGCCAAGAATGGTGATTGGCAATAAATCATAGGCTGCGGCTATCGTTTCCAATGTGTCACCAGCCGCAACTGTGTGGGTTTGGACAAGCGTGAGAGCGGGACTAGGACACAAACTTGTGGTCTCTGAATCAGCTGCATCTGTCGCGGCCTGTGCCACCCAGTGAGGCTCTGCTAGTGAAGGCTGTGGAGAAAGCCATGAACCCAGGATTGCTATGGCGATCGCCCCCTGACACATACGATAAATTTGCTTAAACTGGCGGCTCATGGTTTCCTTTCACGTGTTGTTGATAGTCGCTTTTTCTGCATACAGAGTAGGTTTGGGGCTTACCGGGCAAAGTCGGTGAAAGCTTCTTGGGGAGACTTATAAAGTTCAGCGAAGAATGACTCATACGCCACATCAAAGTTCCTGAGTCTACATGGATTCCACACAGATGCCCTTGATCGAGTATCTTCGCTAAAGTAGAGGCATTTCTAAGGCACCACAGCGCGGAGAGAGGTTGCGATGGGTATCGCTCTAAAGCAAATTGGACTGACAGCAACTGCCCTCATTGTAGGCTCTGGCGCAGGCTGGGCAGGTCATCAGTATTGGAGCTTACAGCAGGCTGAAGAAACTTCTGCGGAGCCCAAGAGGCCCGTCGTGCAAGCTGCGCTTAACACCACACAACTGGCTGAACCACCCACTGTCACCCTTGCCTCACCCGTACAGAGCAACCCGAACTTCATTGCAGATGCGGTGAGTCAGGTCGGAACGGCAGTTGTCCGTATTGATGCTGAGGGCGAGAGTTTAGAGGTGCCAGAAGCCTTGCAAAATCCTTTTTTTCGTCGGTTTTTCGGCGATGAACTGCCAACACCGCCTGAACCTTTTCAGCAAGGCACAGGTTCAGGGTTTGTGCTGACTGCAGATGGCCGCATTATCACGAATGCTCACGTCGTAGAGGGCGCCAGCCAGGTTAGCGTCACGTTGACGGATGGTCGGACTTTTATGGGAGAAGTTGTGGGGATCGATTCTGTCACTGATGTCGCTGCTATCAAGATTGATGCCGAGGATTTACCTGCCGTTGTGATGGGCAGTACGGCAACGTTGTCACCCGGTCAGTGGGCGATCGCGATCGGCAATCCTCTGGGTTTGGACAACACAGTGACCGCAGGCATTATCAGTGCTCTGGGGCGTAGCAGCACGGAAGTTGGGATTCCTGACAAGCGTGTCCAGTTTATTCAAACCGATGCAGCGATTAATCCTGGTAACTCGGGAGGGCCTCTCCTCAACGACCGAGGTGAGGTCATTGGCATGAATACGGCAATCCGTAAGGATGCTCAGGGACTCGGCTTTGCGATTCCGGTCGAGACACTGACACGTATTGTTGACCAGCTCTTCGAAAATGGGGAAGTCCAGCATCCCTATTTGGGAATTCAAATGGTGTTGTTGACGCCAGAAATGCGCGATCGCCTCAATGCGGATGAAGAACTAGGCGTTAAGGTTAATGCCGAGGATGGCATCCTCATCGTCCGGGTTTTAGAAGGTACGCCAGCTGAGGCGGGTGGTCTGAAACCTGGTGACATTATCCAGCAAGTTAACGGCATTCCTGTGACCACACCTGCTGATGTGCAGGCCCAAGTAGATGCCAGCGAAATTGGTAAGTCGGTTGATGTTGAAGTCCAACGCGCCGACCAGACTCAAACTATCAAAGTGCAGCCCATGCCGCTG
>JBCBJE010000411.1:0-5414 GCA_038523735.1 Cyanobacteria bacterium J06626_18
ATCCAGAATGGTCGGAACTGTGCCGAAAACAGTATCCCTGGTGGAAAAGTCGAAGGAGCTGGGACTGAAGTTTTTCCTGGTTTCCTATACCGATTTGTTAGGAGGAACCCGCGCCAAGCTGGTGCCTGCAGCCAAAATTGCCAGTGTCGAGCAAGACGGTGCGTTCTTTGCCTCCTTTGCCTCTAATCTGGGGTTGGGGCCAGATGCCGCTGAGATTGCCGTCATTCCTGATCCGGATTCCCTCATTGTGCTGCCATGGCAGCCGACGGTGGGATGGGTTGCCAGTGATGTGTATTTTGAGGGCAAGCCGTTTGATGCTGCGCCCCGCATGATCTTGAACCGGGCGCTGGATCGGTGTGCGGCGATGGGCTACAGCTACAAAACCGGGGTGGAAGCGGAGTTTTTCCTATTAAAGGCGACGGAATCAGGGTACGAAATTGCCGACAGTAAAGATACAGCAGAACGGCCCTGCTATGACCAGCTCAACCTGATGCGGCAGTATGACTTTATTTCTACCGTGGTGGCGTATATAGAAGATTTGGGCTGGGAGCCTTACCAGTGCGACCACGAGGATGCCAACGGTCAGTTTGAAATTAATTGGACGTTTAACGATGCCAGGGTAACTGCCGATCGCCATGTGTTCTTCAAATACATGGTCAAAACGCTGGCCGAACAGCGGGGGTTGACAGCGACCTTCATGGCGAAGCCCTTCAGCCACCTTACCGGCAATGGGGCGCATGTCCATAACAGTCTCTGGCAGGGCGAAACGAATGCGTTTGAGGCAGGGGCGGATGAAGGCGGCCTCTCGCCAGTGGGCTATCAGTTTCTGGCGGGAGTGCTAGCTCATGCCAAGGGATTAACGTCCCTATGCAGTCCAACTGTGAACTCCTATCGACGGCTGGGAGCGATGATGACCACGTCCGGCAGTACCTGGAGTCCCCGCTACATTTCTTACGGTGGTAACAATCGGACCCATATGCTGCGGATCCCTGAGGCAGGGCGGTTTGAATGCCGCTTAGTGGATGGTTCGGCTAACCTATATCTGACGTTGGCAGGGCTACTGACGGCAGGACTAGAGGGTATCGAAAAGCAGCTAGAGCCGGGACCGCGCATTGATGCCAACCTATTTGTACGCGGCTCCGAGTTTCCCGATTTGGAGCTGCTGCCCGCCAATTTACTCGATGCGCTGGAGTGCCTGAAGCAGGACGGTTTACTCATGGATGCTCTGGGTGAAGCCGCTGCCAAGACCTTCTTTGAGTTCAAATATGCGGAATGGCAGCAGTACAGCGCCCAAATCACGCCTTGGGAGATGGATAGCTATGTCAACTGCTAGCGCTGTGCATTCTTATGCTTTCCCGACGCAAATCCACTTTGGTGCAGGGGCACGAGCGATGTTGCCAGAGGTCGTGACGGCAACTGGTATACAGCGGCCTTTGGTGGTGAGCGATCGCGACGTGTCCCGCCTTCCCTGGTTTGCGCCGCTAGTGGATTCCCTAGTAGCCTTCAAGGTGGACACCTTCAGCGGCGTCTGGGGCAATCCCGTGGTGTCCCAGGTGGAAGCGGGGTTAGCTGCCTACCGTGAGCATGGGGCAGATGGCATTGTGGCGGTGGGGGGCGGTGCACCGATGGATGTAGCTAAGGCGATCGCCCTCATAGCCCATCATCCCGGTCACTTATTCGACTACGAGGATAGGCGCTCTGATGCTCGGCCTGTCGATCAGCTGGTGCCGCCAATCATCGCAATTCCTACAACAGCCGGAACTGGCAGCGAAGTTGGACGCAGCACGGTCATTTCGGACGACGAGACCCATGCCAAAAAAATCATGTTTGACCCGCAGTTGCTGCCGCAGGTCATCCTGGCAGATCCCGAACTGCTGTTCGGACTACCGGCCAAGATTACCGCTGCCACGGGCATGGACGCCTTGACGCATCTGGTCGAAGCCTTTCTAGCGAAGGGCTTTCATCCCATCTGTGACGGCATTGCCCTGGAGGGGCTGCATCTAGTAGCGCTGCACTTGCAAGATTGCGTGGACTTTGCTCGACGATTGGCTGCAGGGGAGACGTTGTCTGAGGCAGAACAAGCGGCGCATCTCGCGGCTCGGGGTGGCATGTTGAATGCCTCCATGATGGGGGCGATCGCCTTCCAGAAAGGGCTGGGGGTGACTCATTCCTGCGCCCATGCTCTATCAACGGTGTGCGATCTGCACCACGGGTTAGCCAATGCCATGATGCTGCCTGCCGCGATGCGGTTTAACTTAGCCGCCGAGCCAGACAGGTTTCTTCGACTGGCTCGGGTGGTGAATCCGGTTGCTACTAGCGGTGATGCTTTTATCGACTGGATTGTGGATCTGAGGAAAGCTATCGGTATTCCCAACACCCTGACCGATCTCGAAGTACCTAAAGCCGCCACTGATCAGCTTGTCGGTGTGGCTATGCAGGATATCTGTCATCCGCTCAATCCGCGTCGTGTTGCCAAAGCCGATTTTTACGCCCTGTACGAAGCTGCGTTTGCCGCATGAATTCCTCGCTGACGATCCTTAATCCCGCTACGGAAGCCCTCATCACCGAGGCCCCTATTGACGAGCCGCCGGCAATCCAGGAAAAAGCCGCGCAGGCTCTTACTGCTCAGCGCGACTGGACCGCGACACCATTGGCTGAGCGAATTGCCGCGATCGCTCGATGCCGCGATGCCCTTTCCCTCAAACAGGATGATCTGGCAGCGACACTCACTGCGGAAACAGGCAAGCCCATCACCCAGGCGAAGAACGAAATCAGCGCCACGATAGGGCGCATTGATTTTTTTATCGACCAGGTTGCTGAGGTCATGGCTCCCGAAATCGTTTATCAGGATCCGGTAGGGGTTCCGGGCACGGCAGCTTTGGAGGAGGTTATTACCTACGATCCGCTGGGAGTTGTCGCTAACATTTCGGCCTGGAACTATCCCTACTTTGTCGGCTCCAACGTCTTCATCCCGGCGCTGCTGACAGGCAATGCCGTGTTGTACAAGCCCTCAGAATTTGCCACGCTAACGGGGCTGGCGATCGCCGACCAGCTCCACAAGGCAGGCATTCCCCAAGATATTTTCGTGCCTATCGTCGGTGCGGGTGCTACTGGGGCGAGTCTGTTGGAGCAGCGCCTCAACGGTGTCTTCTTCACAGGGTCTTACGCGACGGGAAAAAAGATCGCGACAGCTGCAGCAGCCCAACTTGCTAAAATTCAACTCGAACTGGGCGGCAAAGACCCGGCTTATGTGTGTGAGGATGTCGCGGTCGTGGCAGACGTAGCCGCCGCTCTAGCAGATGGCGCGTTTTACAACAATGGTCAAAGCTGCTGTGCTGTCGAGCGCCTCTATGTTCACGCCGATATCTATGATGAATTTCTGGATGCCTTTCTAGAAGCGGTCAGCAGCTTTGTGATGGGCGATCCTACCAACCCGGACACGTACTTAGGTCCTATTAGCCGCAAGCCGCACCTGAGTGAACTAGAACGGCAGGTGAAAGACGCGGTGAGCCAGGGAGCGACAGTACGCTGCGGCGGTCACCCCGTTGTCGGCAACGGTTGGTATTTTGCACCTACTGTACTCACAGACGTAACCCATACGATGGCAGTGATGCGCGATGAGACCTTTGGCCCTGTGATTGGCATTCAGAAGGTGGCGAGTGATGCCGAGGCGATCGCCCTCATGAACGACACGCCCTATGGCCTTACCGCAGCGGTGTACAGCCCCAATCGTCAGCGGGCTGTGGGAATTCTGAGCCAGCTCAATAGCGGGACGGCTTACTGGAACTGCTGCGATCGCGTGAGTCCTCACCTGCCCTGGTCAGGACGCGGTCATTCCGGCTTAGGGACTACCCTCGCGTGCGAAGGCATTCGCACCTTCCTGCAGCCCCGTGGTTGGCACCTCAAGCGCTAGCGTTTAATTCCGACACTTTTACTGTGATATGGTCGCGAAGTTCTGATGTCTAGAGAAGCCTAAACGGGTACTAAAGTAGTTTCTATAATTTTGATACGGGCGATAGAGTTTCACCCTTCACTATCTCTTACCAACCAAGGCGATCCAATGACAGACGAAGAACTCAGGCAACTTGTTGAATCCAATGCGCGGGCCATTCAAGGTAATAGTGAAAGCATCAGTCGTTTGGAAGCCAATATTAATCGGCTGGAAGCTCAGATGAGGGAGACCGATGCCAGAATGTCGCGAACGGATGCCAAGATAGAGCGGCTTTCAGATATTGTGTTGGGCAATTATCGCAATATTGTCAGGGTAGAAACCGGTACGACAAACAATGAATCGGCCTGGCTGGATGCGCTGGAACGGATTAATGCATTGGAGCGGCGGATTATAGCCATTGAATCGAAAGATACTGGAGAAGACGCCTGAAGCGATCGCTGAGCTACTTTTGCAAACGGCTGTGGTGTTGCTATGGTGGTGGAACGGTCAGTAAGAGGCTACACATGGCATACCATCTGGCAGAAAATCAACGATGCAAGGTATTCGCTTGCTTTCTACCGTTAGCGCTGTCTTTTTCAGTGCTTGTCTACTAGGGGTTGGAACTCAACGCGCGATCGCTCAATCGCCCACCCCCTCGCAGGAATTCGATAATTCATCTGATGCTGGTCAGATGCCGACAAATGGCTCCGTTAGTTTCTCCAGTATGGAGCCACCATCTATTGTTCCAGCATGCCCGTTCCCAGCCGTTCCACTCTCCACCACAGCCAGTCAAGCCATCAGTCTTAATGGCACGGTTGAGGTTATCGCAACTGGAAGTGAGGTAACTGGCCGATACTCTCCCGGTGATGGCTCTGATCTTGACCTTGAAAACAGGGCCTTTCAACTGACGGGAGAAAATAAACTGGCTGAAGCCCTCTCCATTGCTAGCGAAATTCGTGACCCGTCAATTAGGGTTGATGCACTTTCAATGATTGCTGAGCGTCATACGGAAGCCGGACAATTCAGTCAAACACTCGTTGTCTTGGATGAAGCCCTTTCTGCCGCTGAGGTAGTGGATGATCAACAAACACAAATCGCGGCACTATTAAAGGTTGCTGAAGGCTATGTGGAGGCAGAGCAGCTTGACCTAGCATTTGAAATCGTTCGGCCTTTACCTTCGACCTGGGCCAGAGACGACGTTTTAGAGGACATCGTTGGCGTTTACCGAAACCAAGGAAATTTAGAGCAGGCTGTCAGCATCGCTGAACAAATGAATATAGCCAGCTTTGCTTTACAAGACATCGCCAACGACTATGCATCACAGGGAGAAACTGAGCGGGCAGTTGAGGTGTTATCCCAAGCAGTAGCGGCTTTTAGGACAATTCGATACGACCAAGACCAAAATGATCAAGTGTTGCCACCCTTCCTTAAGTTTATATACTTAACCACTTTTGCCTCCGGCTACACACATTTGAATCAAGGC
>JBCBJE010000412.1:0-5402 GCA_038523735.1 Cyanobacteria bacterium J06626_18
CACAACGAAGCGGGTTGTAGTAGGCATCAAGGTTAGCGCTCGTATTGGTCGCCGTTGGGTATCACGATCATCGCTGAAAGCAGTACCGGATGCTGCCGCGATCGCGGTATCTCCGAGTAACCCAGCTTGAGTCGCTCGGAATGACATAAACAGATGGTGCGCACGGCGTCCATCTGTGGCCAACGGTGACACAGCATCAGTATTCTCCAAACCAAGCCAAGTAGATAAAGAAGGTGCATTAGCATACAGCCAGCCGATGCGATTGGCAGGCAAGGTCGCAACCGAGGCACGATAAGTCGACTCCTTGGCCAAGCTAACATCGGGTGCTTGAAAGGTCGCGATCGCCTGTCGCAACACCTGAGGATCGTTAGCCAACAGCACATAGCGGTCGCTGACGACAGCCGAAGCCAAGGATATCAACGTGAGGGGAGACGCCGCGGTTGGTTCGGGAAGCTTGAAAGTGGTGTTGACGGGGGGTTGATCATAAATCAACGGAATACCTGAAACCGTCTCAAAGACAAGCTTCTTGCCAGAAATTGCGCGTTTTTGCCACAGCAGATGGATGGCTTCGCGTGCTTTCTGTCCATCTTGACAGCCCAATACAGCCAGGTAACCAGTTTGCTCACCGTTACTGTCGTCATGATCTAAATCGGTTGTGGTGACGGCGATTGCGGCTTCCTGACCTAACCAAGGACGGACATCAGTCTCGTACTCCCACCCCACAGCATCCGTCAAAACTGCCTTCAGCGACTGCCACTCTTGCCGGGCTTGAAACCTTTCGCTAGAAGCAGTAAGCACTTGACGCAGTTGCCATAAGCGGTCGGGTCGAGCCAAGAGAGACACCATCACCGGAGCTTGACGCGGCACAAATTGAGCTGCCTCTGGAATCTCTTGCCCCCCTTTGGTCAGAAGCGTACGCGGATTTTGAGCCGTCAATCCCCAAAAGCCAGCGATGCCTGCTAAAAAAATTAGCCCTGAAATGAGCGCGATCGCGGTAAAAAAGGTACGAGATTTCATATGGCCTCTGCCATCCTGCGCTGGAATACCTGCGGGAATAGCAAATCTGCACAATCACCCCGCGTGAATAGTGTATTATTCCAGCGTCCTTGTAGCGACGCAATATATCGCGTTGTTATGCAGTCAACCCTGAATAATCGCGCCAGACAGCAACCAGTTGCCCTTGGATATCTACCTGGCTGGCCGGAAACTCTTGCACTGGGTAGTTTGGATTAGCGGGCTTAAGCTGAACGCGATCGCTCACGCGATGGAAATACTTAAGCGTAGTACTGTCTTCCACCAGGGCCGCAACAATGGTCCCCTCCCGAACGCTTTTGGGATCACTGACGGGACGCATGATAACGATATCCCCTTCGTCAATCATGGCGTCGATCATGCTGTCCCCCTGAACGCGTAGGGCATAGTCGCCCATTTTCAAGGGCAGCCCTGAGAAGTCTAGCCGCTCAACATCGCTAGTATCTTCAAACACGGTACTGACAATACCGGCTGCGATTGTTCCTCGGATAGGAACCCCTTGGTAGTCTTGCAAAATCCGGATAGTACGGGCCTGTCCCTCGGTCCAATCGATGTAGCTCTTGCGGCGAAGATGATCGAGGCGGCTTTGAATGGGGGCTGGGGACTTGAGCCCCATGGCCCGCATCATTTGACGAATTGAGGGCGAGTGCTGATTTTCACGAATGTAGGTTACCAGCCAATCGTAGAGTTCTTGTTGGGCGTCTGTGAGAGCTTCCATGGCAGCGATCCCGGAACGGCTTGGACTATCAGAACAAGCGTACCAACTTTCGCAAAGCTTGTCTACCGTGTTCCAGAAATTTGTACTATGAGCCCTGGAGGGTCGTGTGTAGCGAGGTTAAGGCTGTTGTGCTTGCTTTGATGGGCAAGGGGCAACGGGTAAAAGGGGACGCGCGTGGTGGGTAATGAGTCGTGGAGAATGTCGTGAAGTAAAAGTTTTCCCCTCAAGCGTAATTGCGCCATACGGTCACGAGCTTACCCTGGACTCTAACTTGGCAGGCAGGGAATTCTTGGATGGGATAGTTAGGGTTGGCTGGCCTGAGCTGGACTCGGTCGCCAATAGGATGGAAATACTTAAGGGTGGTGCTATCTCCCACTAAGGCAGCCACGATACTTCCGGGCTTAATTTTCTGCGGTTCTTCTGTTGGTCTCAGGATGATGAGGTCACCGTCTTTGATCATGGCATCGATCATGCTGTCGCCACGAACTCGCAAAGCATAGTCGCCTGCCTTAAAGCGAAATTCAGCCGGAGCAAGCCACTGAGACGGATCATCTAGATTGTTCTCGGCTGGATCCTTAGCATCCACTGTTCCAGCATATCCGGCTGCAATGACACCCAGGATAGGAATACCTTGGCTGTCTTCCAAACTGCGCGGATTGTCTTCCAGGAGTCGAATGGTACGCGCTTTCCGATCATCCCAATCGAGATAACCCTTCTTCCGAAGCTGCGTTAACCGACTTTGAATACCCGAGTTAGACCGCAACCCCATTGCTTGCACCATTTGCTTAATAGAAGGGGACTGGTAGTTGGCGCGAAAGTAGTCAACGATCCAGTCGTATAGTGCTTGCTGGCGACGTGTAAGGGCTTCCATCGCGACGATCTCTGGAACAACGTTAGTTCAAATGTACTTTATCGCTATCAAAATTGTCCACCGGCTTGCTCTGATGAATGAGCTAGAGCGTTTGATTGCAAGACTGACCAGCAACCGACGGCTTCTGCTTCACTTCAATCCCATTTGGACCCGCCAGAGACTAGCATAGAGTCCTTGGCGCTCTAGCAGGGATTCATGGGTGCCCCATTCGACGAGTTGACCGTGTTCCATAACGTAAATGCGGTCGGCGTTACGGATGGTGGAGAGACGGTGGGCGATCGCAATGGTGGTGCGATTCTGCGTGATCTTTTCGAGTGATCGCTGGATCGCCGCTTCGGTTTCGTTATCGACAGCCGAGGTAGCTTCATCCAGCACCAGAATGGGGGGATTTTTAAGGATGGCGCGGGCGATTGCTAATCGCTGACGCTGTCCACCCGAGAGCTTTTGGCCGCGCTCGCCTACGATGGTGTCGTATCCTTGAGGCAGCTTCTCAATAAATTCGTGGGCTTCCGCCACCCGGGCAGCCTTCTCGATCGCCCTTTGATCCGCTCCAAAAGTTCCGTAGGCAATATTTTCGGCCACCGTACCGTGGAAAAGAAACACATCCTGACTTACTAGGCCGATCGCCTGCCGCAGATCTTGAGGAGCGAGTTCGCGAATATCGATATCGTCCAAAGTAATGCGCCCGGCGTTGACTTCATAAAAGCGCAAGAGGAGTTTCACCAAGGTACTTTTGCCCGATCCGGTGGAACCCACAATCGCCACCGTATGGCCCACAGGAATCTTCAAAGTCAGGTACTCAATAACAGGTGCACGTTCACCGTAAGCAAAGGTGACATCCTCAAAGCGAATATCGCCCTGAACGTTGCTCACAGGCAAGCGTCGCTGTCCGGGTTTGAGGCTAACAGGAGTATCGAGCAGATCCATCACGCGACGAGTAGAGGCCATGGCACGTTGGTACTGATCGAGGGTTTCGCCCAAGCGCGTCAACGGCCAGAGCAGGCGCTGAGTCAGGAATACCAAGACACTGTAGGTGCCTACCGCCAGCTGGCCTTCGACCGCCAACAAGCCGCCATAAAGTAGCGTGGCCGTAAAAGCCGCCAGAATCAGAATCCGAATCAAGGGAATAAAGGCGGCGCTGAAGGCGATCGCGTGACGATTGCTCGATCGATAGGCTTCACTCTCTTCGCGGACCCGCTCGGTTTCATAGGATTCTGCCGTGAAGCTTTTGATGGTGAGAATGCCAGACAGGTTGTTGGACAGACGGCTATTGAGAACACTGACCCGCTCCCGCACCTCGGCGTAGCGGGGAGCCAGAAGGCGTTGAAAGGCGATCGCGCCCCAGATGATGAACGGCATAGGCAAAATTGCCATCCAGGCCACTGCCGGGGCCATCACCCAAAAGGCTCCTCCAACCAGAATCCCGGTGGTGATGACTTGCAGAACTTCATTCGCTCCGACATCCAGAAACCGCTCTAGTTGATTGATGTCGTCATTCAGTACCGCCATTAGTCGCCCGGTACTGCGGTCTTCAAAATAGGCCAGATCTAAATCTTGCAGGTGGGTATAGGCTTCGATCCGCAAGTCGCGCTGGATGGTTTGGGCCAAATTACGCCACAGGATAGCGTAAGCATATTCGAACGCAGATTCCAATCCCCAAACGAGGACGGTCAGAATTGAGAGGACGATGAATTGCCCTCTGATGCTGGTAATACCCTGACTGGCAATCCAGGAGTCCTGCTGCTTAACAACCACGTCCACTGCCAGACCGATGAGGATAGGAGGCGCTAGATCAAACAGTTTGTTGAGGACGGAGCAGGTGCTGGCAATCCAAATCTGGCGACGCTGATTGCGACTGTAGTGGAGTAAGCGTTGGAGCGGGTGAGACTGTGCCATAAAATACCCTGATACCCAGCAGCGATCGCTAAAAATACGCAATCGACTAGGGAGTGTGTGTAGTGACTATACAGTCTTATTGTGGAGCACTGATGACCAATCGCCCCTCGCCCCATGCAGCCAACCGATGGCACTTCGTCGCCCTGTGTTATGCAGTGATCTTTCTAAGCATTCTCTGGTTGGCGTATACCAATCGCATTCCGACTCAATTTATCCAGTTTCTCTATGCCGATAAGGTGGCCCATACGGTGCTGTATGCGATCGCGGCCTATTTGGGACAGCGCTGGCTGCGGTCTCGCCATCTGCGGATTGGGGGCGTCAGTCTACCGTTCTTTCCGGCACTGTTTGGTCTATTTACGCTGGTCGAGGAATTGGTCCAGAGCTTGTCGCCGTACCGCACGTTTGATTTGGGCGATTTGGTTTGTAGCTTCGGGGGCATTCTGTTGGGCTGGTGGTTAGTGGGGCGATCGCGACCCAAGCAAGAGCTCTAGACTATATGACTTCTGCGCTTCCAGACCGGAGTGGATGATAGCTGAGTATTGATTCTGTAGAAGACCCTCCCAGCCTCACACTACTTGTCGTTTCGAGGTAGATAATAGAGGCATTGCCCGTTCTTGAGGCTCGTTATGATTGCCCAAGCACAAGTCTCCCGCTCCTATTCAATTGAAGAATACTTTGAGCTCGAACTGGCCTCTGAGATGCGCCACGAGTACATTCAGGGAGAAATCATACCCATCACAGGGGGCACCCCCAATCACAACAGAATTCTGTTAAACCTTGCAGGGGCGCTTAACTTGGCGCTGAGGCAGGACCCTTATTACGTTTTTGCGGCTGATCAGCAGCTATGGATGCCGCGACCCCAAATTCATAAGCAGTCGCTTCCTA
>JBCBJE010000413.1:0-5397 GCA_038523735.1 Cyanobacteria bacterium J06626_18
CCAGCTAGTAGACCAATTCCCAAAGCCGTGTGTAGCGTTCCCAGCGTTAAGTCCCGTCTACGCCGCTTCTTTTGTTTGCGGCTAAGGTCCTTCGTCGCCTCATATTTCTGAGGAATGACTTCGCTAAGTTGGGTGAAAATCGTGCGAAGTTCCTGGCTGTCGGCGATGGGTTTATCTTCATCGGGCGATCGCAGAAAAACGTAGACAATCTCCTCCAAATCCTCCGGATTGACCGTCAGAGGATGCACTGTTTGCAGTTCAATTGAGAGCAAGGGCTGGGGATGTTTAACCAAGATCGCCCGGAGTTCCTCCGGGGTCGTGCTTTTGGGGGCGATCGCCTGCTGAATCAGTTCATCAATCTCTTCCGCCACGGGTTCGGCTTTTAAATAAGTTAAGACTTTCTCCTGAGTAGCCTCTACCTGCGTGGCCTGAGAGCGAGACGGCTTACTTTTTTTTCCTAGCCTATGAACCGCCTTTTGCCACTGCTTGAGCGCTAAGAGTAACCCTGAAATATGCGATGCCATGGTTTAGCGAAGACTCCGTTATGCGTATAAATCGGCCACATAATCGCCATACCCGTTGTAAATCACCGTCGGCTGCCGTTCCCAGTCAAAGGGGTTGGTGTTGGTACCAACAATTTTCTCCGTCGCTTGGGACCAGCGGGGATGAGGAACTTCGGGTTCGACGTTGGCTTCAAACTTATATTCGTTAGGTGAGAGGGTGTTCCAGTATGTTGCGGGTTGAGAATCCAAAAATTCAATTTTGACGATAGACTTTGCGCCCTTGAACCCATACTTCCAGGGAATCACCATGCGAATCGGTGCGCCGTTCTGTTTGGGCAGCGTACGACCATAGAGACCGACGGCAAAGAAAGCCAATTCGTTCGCCATTTCTTCGATGCGTAATCCTTCGACATAGGGCCAGGGCAAATTAAGCGCAAATTCCCACGCCGGACCGGGCGTGATTTCCGGATCGTAGAAGGATGTGAAGCGAACAAACTTGGCGTCACTGGTAGGTTCGACATCTTCAATTAGCGATCGCATGGGGAACCCAAGCCATGGCACGACCATTGCCCAGGCTTCTACACAGCGAAATCGATATACGCGCTCCTCTAGCGGAAAGCGGCTAGTCAAATCATCTAGGTCGTACTGGCGAGGGTTTTGAACCAATCCACCCACTTCCAGCGTCCAGGGATCGGTTGGCAGCTTTTGAGCGTTCTCCCAAATGTTCTTAGTGCCGCCAAATTCATAAAAGTTGTTGTAGCTGCTGGCGTATATCTGTTCGGTAATAGAACGACCCGCATTCTGGAAGTCAGGATTACGGGTGAAATCTTCGAGCGGCATGCCAAAGGTCTGGCTGAGGGAATCAGAAACAGCCTTGGAGCGTTGACAGCCAACCAAAGAGGTGGCCGATGTGCCAATACCCGCACTAACCAGGGTCTTCAGAAACTTGCGGCGGTTCCAAAATGCCGACTCGGGCGTAGCCGCACTTGCGGGAAGCTGCCAGGACGGAGGGAGATGAATAAAAGCCATAGAGCGATCGCGTAAAGGCCATCGCTCCTGATTGTTACACTTTTCCCACTAGGAATGGAGAGCTGCATGTTCTATCTTGGGTGCGCTGTGTGGGCCTTTCGCGAATGGGTGGGTGACTTTTATCCAGCCGGATCGCGCCCCAGTGATTATTTACGGCTGTATGGTGAACGACTCATAGCCGTTGAGGGGAACTCCACGTTTTATTCAATTCCCGATGCAGCCACGATTGAGCGTTGGGTCACTCAGACGCCAGCGACCTTTCGTTTTTGCCCCAAAATTCCTCGACTCTATTCCCACCACGGAGACCTGTTGCCCCATTTGCCAGCAGCGATCGCCTTTCTCAAAATATTGCAGGGACTGGGTCCCCGGCTAGGACCGGTGTTTCTGCAACTTCCCCCCAGCTACAGCCCTGATTATTTAGAGGATTTGACTCAATTTTTAACTGCATGGCCGCGCAACGAGGCTCCTCTTGCAGTCGAAGTCCGGCATTTAAACTGGTTTCAGGGGTTTCATGCCGATCGCCTCAATGAACTGCTACATCGCCTGGGAGTGGGGCGCGTGTTGCTGGATACCCGCCCCATGTACGACGGCGTTGAAGACGGGCTGGCCGATCCGCAGTTTGCGTCAGAGCGGCGAAAACCCAAAGTTCCTCTCCAGCCGGTTGTGACCGCTCCCTTTATTCTCGTACGCTACATCAGCCATCCCGATCTTAATTTCAATGAACCCTACTTGATGGATTGGGTCCCACGACTCCAATCCTGGCTGCAAGCTGGCACCACGGTATATCTGTTTATCCACTGCCCCGACGAAGCGCGATCGCCTGCGATCGCCCGCTATTTCTATGAAGCTTTACAAGCAGCCTACCCGCCATTGTCTGCACTACCGTGGGATACGATTGTCCCCCCCGCCTCACAACTTAGTTTGTTTTGAACGTCACACGATTTGCTATCCTCTTGCCAGGGTTTAAGGCAGTCAGCCTCTTTACCCCGAATAACCAACCTTCAAACATCAATCTATAACAAGCAACGATTGACAATAACCAAGAACAGGTAACGACGAACCAAGAACAAGTAACGATTAACGATTGACAAATAGTGAATCCAAATTTCCAACAGGGTGTACCATTCTCACTTATCGAATTGGCTTTGAGGTCAGACAGACTTGCATGAGGACACTATTAACGGCACGGTTGATGAAAAAGCCCTGGGTAAGGCGCTTCAAAACAGCACTTTTAGCAGCACTAATCATATCTTTGACTCCATTAGTGTCCGCTCGGGCTCAATCTGTTCAGCTTGACAGCTACTGCCACGTTTTGCAGGCAGATGCAACCCGCAAAGAGGATCTCCGCAAAGCTGTCTTTGAGGGATATGAAGAGACCCAAGACCAGTATGCAGCGATCATCGAGACCCAGAAAAATGCGCTCCGAGACTGTCGTGAAGCCAACTGGCCTCGTGAGCAAGCGGTTTGGCTGCGGCTCTATCCCTGTGACTTGCAGCCCGGCATCTTGGAGGCCGTGCTCGATCGCATCGTAAACTTAGGCTACAACCAGGTTTATGTCGAGGCGTTCTACAGTGGTCAGGTGCTGTTGCCCAGCAGCGACAACCCGACCGTTTGGCCTTCTGTCGTTCAGGCAGGCGGGTATGAAAATCGCGATTTGTTGGCCGAAGTGATTGAAAAAGGCAAAGAACGAGGCCTCGAAACCTATGCTTGGGTTTTCACGCTTAACTTTGGCTATTCCTACGCGCAAAAAGCGGACCGCTCACCTGCCCTGGCGCGCAATGGTCAAGGGCAAGACTCGGTCAGTTTCGCCATGGCAGGCGCAACCAGCAATGCTGAAGAAGTGTTTGTCGACCCCTACAGCCTCCAGGCCCAACAAGACTTTCAGGTTGTCTTAACCGAGATTGCTAAGCGTCAGCCAGCGGGCATTCTGTTTGACTACATTCGCTATCCCCGAGGCGTCGGCTCTCATTCCGTTGCCAGCAAAGTTGAAGACCTGTGGATATATAGCGAGGCCTCTCGCAATGCGCTCTTTCAAAGAGCGCTCAACTATAAGGGCCTAGAACTCATTCGTCGGTATATCAGCCGGGGATATTTACTCGACTCCGATCTAGATGAGGTGAATCTTCTGTACCCGGAAGAGCCTGAGCCGCTGTGGCAAAGCCGTGTTCCCTTGGAAACAGATGAAGAAGTTCCGTCATCAGTATTGCGTCCGGTGTTGCAAAACGAGCTATGGCGTTTGAGCGTTGCTCACGCTGTTCAGGGCGTTGTGGATTTCTTGGTGCGTGTCGGGCAGCTCTCTCAACAGCAGGGCATGCGAACCGGTACGGTGTTTTTTCCCGGTGGCAACCGCTCAGTAGGTAGTGGCTACGACTCTCGCCTTCAGTACTGGGACCGATTCCCAACGTGGATGAGCTGGCACCCCATGGCCTATGGTGTCTGTGGCCACACAGGCTGCATTTTGGACGAAATTCGCAGCGTCATGGCGGTTGCAGGACCTCAGGGAGGTGAGTTTGTTAAACCGGCACTAGCCGGCACTTGGGGCCACTCAACTAGCGATCGCCCTGCCCTCGAAGAACAAATGCAGGCTATCCGACGCGCTATCCCCGAAGTCAATTCAGTCAGTCACTTTGCCTATTCCTGGCAGGACCCGGAGTTCGATCGATCGCGGAAATTTTGTCAGCTGCGATCCTAAAATGTCGGTATGAATCACGGCATTTCTCCTCACGCTTCAACTCAGACCCACGAGACGCTGGAGCAGCGGCAACAGATCGCTTTGCAGGTGGCTACCGAGTGCGATCGCATGCTGCGGCAGAAATTCGGTGCAACTCAGGTAATCTTGTTTGGTTCTTTGGCTGGACAGAGCCCCTGGCACTGGGATTCAGACGTTGACTTGGCCGTAGAAGGACTGACCTTTGAGCAGTGGTTACTAGCTATAGATGCAGTCAGAGCACTCATGCCCGACTGGCTTGCTGTTGACTTGGTCCGCCTCGAAACCCTCAATCCTGCTGTTCGTCGCCGTGTTTTTCAAAAAAGAGACATGACTCAGAACAAGTTTCTTGTCCTTAAAGAACATCTCGATGATGAAGTCTATGCGCTCGAAGAAACCAATAGAGCGTTGAATAGTGCCCTAGCGCAAGTACCTGACGTGCCTGAGGATTTTGCCGCACGAGCTTTAGCCTCGTATATCAATGATTTTTATCGGTGTTGTAAGCGCATGAGTGAACGCGTGGCAGTGATCTTAGATGATGGACTCCCTCAAGGAGAAAACTGGCATCAGGCACTCCTACACCAGTTGGGTGAACCTGGCGGAGAAGGTCGCCCACCGCTCTGGAACCAGGATCTACTAACCGCCTTGGATGAGTACCGTCGGTTTCGTCATGTTGTTCATCACAAATATAGTAATGAGCTGCGTCCTGAAGAGGTACTCCGTCTAGCGCAGCGCGTGTCTCCCTTAACCTTCGAAGTCAAAGCCGCGATCGCCCACTTTAACCACTGGCTAACCACCCAATCCCCTCAATAACCCACATTCTCATCACCCACTATCAACCAATAACGAAGAACCAGAAAGCAGTAACGAACAACCAAGAACCAAGAACCAACAACGAATGACGTTAAACTGATAAGGAGACGTAACAAAATGTAAACGCATGGTTGCTGGGTATTCCCCTGAAAAGCGAGTCGTAGTTATTGGGGCAGGCATTGGTGGGCTGACAGCAGCATCCCTGTTAGCGCGGCGTGGTTATAGCGTCATGGCCTTTGACCAAGCCTACGTTCCAGGGGGCTGTGCCTCTACCTTCAAGCGGCGGGGCTTTACATTTGATGTGGGCGCGACCCAAGTAGCGGGACTAGAGCCCGGCGGCGTTCA